>CAZADP010000096.1:0-3952 GCA_964483905.1 uncultured Candidatus Bathyarchaeia archaeon
AGCTTGAACCTAACCCCAATAGCCTTAGGTCCCCATACCTCCACCAAAAGCCCTTTCTTGACAAGCCTCATCAGCGTTTGCTTAGAAACACTAAAACGAGCGTGAAGGTCAAGAAAAGGTAGAGGCTCTATGAGTAGCGCTTGAAACAGCTCAAGCCTTTTGGCATATGGAAGACGCTTCGCATCTTCGGCTTCTCCCCAGACTCTCCGGCCCAACAGCTGAACCGCCGCCTTGTGTCTAATCAGTCTTCCCTTACCAATCAAAATTGACAGAAATTGCGGAGCAGCATGCTCTTTCTGCATAAGAGACTCTGAGACAAAGCCAAGGCTACTTACCTCTTTGCCGAGAAGAGTTGCGCTACGCTTTGGAAGCCTGTGCACACTGACGTTTCGAGATTTCAGAAACTTGCCGAAGAAAAGATTCAATCTTGAATTTTGAGGTATCTCTCCGACCATTGCCACTTTTCGGAATCTGTCAATAGAAACCTTCTGATTTACTTCAGAAGGCTGTTTAGGTCTGTTTGGCTCATCAAAGGAAGAGATCATGGATTTTATATTATCGAAGCCTCTGGCCTTCACAGGGATCGAGTCATATTCTTGAGAGCCATCTTCCTTGTCTTTCAAACGTTTGAATTTAAAAACTCTTTTGCGGCCAGATTTGGACATTCAAATCAATTAATTAGTCGTTTCTGCATTTATAAATCTAGTTGCTATCAACATCTGCATCATGAATTTGAGCAATCTGATAAAGTCTTTTAAACACCGCCTCAATTATGATGAAAGAGTGAGAGGGTTTGGCCGAAACCATCCCATCCAAGACGGACTTGATGTATGAAATTCTCTATAACCCAAAATTTGTCCCACTTCCCTCCCCGAAGGTGAACGTGAAAACTACAGTGGCTGATGGCAAACCCTCATACCTAATGAAAAACCACGCCACCGGAACATACTACGATCTTGACGAACTAACAAATCTAATTTGGAAACTTACAGATGGAAAAAGAACAGTTAAAAAAATTACAAAGGAAGCACTGCGCCAGAAACCAGACATTCAAGAAAGGACTGTTCAAGAAACACTGTTATTTTTCGCTGATTGCAACCTGCTGGTGTCAAGCTTAGAACTGGCACCAAAGAAAAGATTCAGGGTCGCCTCAGCCTTTGAAATAGACTTCACTCTAATAAGAGACAGCAACAATTTCCTCCAATCCCTGCACTCCAAGATAAAGCCAATCTTCAAAAAATTTCTGCTGTACGGAGCCGTCGCTTTCATAATTGCAGCTACTGTATTGTTCGCAGGTGAATTCGTTTCGATTTACGGCAAAAAATCAAATTTTGAAATCATGGGATCGTCTGTAGTAGGTTTCTTCTTCTATTACTTTATTGCACTAGCACCTGTGATTGCGATCCACGAGATCGCACACACAATAACCCTAGTTCATTATGGCGGGAAAGCTGGAGAAATGGGAACAGGTCTTTTCTATTTTGGTCCAATGTTTTATACAGAGACAACCGACGCGTGGGGGTTGAGCAGGCGTAACAGAATCTTGGTTTACTTGGCTGGCAACATTTCCACCCTCCTAATAGGGGCTGTTCTAGTCATCATTCACCTCGCCGTCAGCGTCCCCGAACCGGCCTCACACATCCTTGTAATGATAGCCTTCTACTGTTTCATAATGTCCCTGATGAACTTCGCCCCGCCCTTCGAAACCGACGGCTACTACATACTCTCAGACGTGGTAAATATCCCAAACCTGCGCCAAGACTCTTATGACTATCTAGGCTCACTGTTCAAGCGTGCCTTAGGAAGACCGATCAAGACAAAAAGCCAAGAGCTAACAAAGCGAAAAAAGAGAATTTATCTAGCTTATGCATTCTTGTCACTGGGCTACATAATATATATCGTATTTCAGACCTCACTTTTCCTAGTATATATGGGTCAAGACGTAACAGCTGCCTTCGCAAGCATTTTCCAATCTCTCCTGACCTCCCAAGCAATACAAGTTTCAACAGTGGTAATCGCCTTAGCATCCATTCTTTACTTTGGAATGCAAGTCGTCGGCTACGGCTTCCTATTCTCGGCAGCAGTCAAAAAAGCAACTGTAAGACCCCTCCAAATTGAAGCCATCCACGACAGAGACCTCGCAGTTTTTGCATATCTTCCACCACAAGTCCCAGAATCCCTTTCTATTGGCCTAAGAAAAGGAATGGAAAAAGCTTCCAAGAAATTCACACAGACATTTGAAATTAAGCAAATTGGGAGGTCATGTGTAGCTGTTCTAAGGATGGGCGGAACCAGTCTGGCTCTAGTGCAAATCAGGGAACGCCTCAAATGGGTAGAAGATGAATTCAGGTCGGTCTACAATAATATCGTCCAGCACCACAAAGATACCCTTCAAACAACATCAGGGATTCATGCACCACGCAAGATTGAGCTGACGAACCTATTTAGACAAATTGCGGCCGAATCAGTCGACGCGGGCAATCCTACTGCTCTTTCAATCGTTAAACTTAATGAAAAGAGACAAACCGAGACCCTTTTGTATCTTCTCTCCTCAGTATTTGGGACAGTTTGGACGATTGAAGTGCAGCCTGCGCATGAATATGAAATGCAAAAAGAATTGGTTTCGAGTTTACTTCTGGAAGACTTGACCCTTACCGACCTCTACAATGAAACCGAAAACTTCAAGAAAAGCGTAATCTACGGCTTTGACTCCCTTGCAAAACTAGCAACTGAAATTGACACAGGCGTAAAAGAAGGTCTCGCCAGACCGGACCTATACCAATTGATAAGTGTTTTCGAACCCGTTAAAAGTCGAATAGTGCTTATTGGAAGAACGGAGCAAATGGAGAAAAATATTGATGCTTTCGCCCCAATTTTTGTCGCCCAAACATGGTCTGGCTACCTAGACAATCTCTTAAGCGAAGCATGCTTCAAACTTTCAACCCTCAACAAAGCCCGCCTACCGAGCCACAAAGAACTGAAAGCAGTTAACACCGGAGAGCTGGCAGTTCTATCAAAAGATCTCGCAACATTGGTGGAAAACCAAAAACTAGTCGACGAATGCCTGCAAGCATCCGAACAAAAACTTAACAAGATTGATCAAAACCTCCAACAATTAAAAATCGCCTTGAAGCCATCAGAAAAATTCAAGATAGGAATGATAGAAGCCATCTTCCAGATAAATACTGAAAACATGAAGACGTTACCTACCCGTATTAAAGAATTCCGAAAAGAATGGAAAACCATTTGCAGGCGTATTGGAAACATTCGAGAGCACGTGGAAAAGGAATTCAATGAAAGAAAGCCCGAGAGTGCGACGAAAAAACGTGGGATGCTCAAGATTTATCCTTTCGTCGCCGCCTTTTCTGCCATACTTCTCATCATAGGTCTTCAACCTCAGCTTGCGCCTTGGTGGAGGATGATATTCCCATCAATCGCCCTGATCTCTCAAATTTTTTATGTGGCTTCTTTCTATCGCAAGTGGAGCTCATTTAATAAAGTTACAAAATATCCAAACCAAGCCTTCAGCATGGTCCAACTGTTTCTTTTAACCTTAATAGAAGCCATTTACGGATATGTAATCACAGAAGACGTTTTAACGCCTACATAACAATCCAAACAAAAAATAAAACTAAAACAAAGATTAGGACGAAAAAAGGGAAAACCTTCGAAGGGGTCGAACCCGTCAAATCCTTCTGGTAACTACGGGGCCTTAGCGGGTGCCTTTGCTGGCGCCCTCGCCGGCGCTTTCGCCGGGGCTTTAGCAGGTGCCTTGGCTGGAGCCTTGGCTGGAGCCTTGGCTGGAGCCTTGGCTGGAGCCTTGGCTGGAGCCTTAGCTGGAGCCTTAGCTGGCGCTTTTGCTGGTGCTTTTGCGGGCGCCTTGGCTGGTGCCTTAGTGGGTGCCTTGGCCGGGGCTCGTGCAGGTGCTCTTGCGGGTGCCATGGCCGCCTTC
>CAZADP010000096.1:4052-5428 GCA_964483905.1 uncultured Candidatus Bathyarchaeia archaeon
GGGTGCCTTGGCCGGGGCTCGTGCAGGTGCTCTTGCGGGTGCCATGGCCGCCTTCACTGGTGTTATGAGTTTCGGATAGATTTTGACCTTCTCCTTTGGTTTGGTTGGTTCTCGCTCCCCAGTTTTTTCCTCCATCCTCTCTCACCTCCATTCAATTTCTGTTGGTTAGATATGTCGCTTTTGATTTTATTTAAAAGATTGTACGAAATACATGAGAATGCAGCTCAGTAAGTTTTTTATTACAAGAACTTATAAGTAATACCTATATCACTCAAGTCAAGAAGTGAAATTAAGAATGAAGACAGAAAAAACCCAGAAAGAACCTAGCATTGAGGCAATCTTCAGAGGACAGTCGAAGATGACGGTGCGTGGTCAGATAACCGTGCCTACGGAAGTTAGGAAAAAATTTGGGCTGAAGCCAGGCGATACCCTTTGCTTTCTTGAGGTGGATGGTTCAATAGTTCTCAAGTTGGGACCGCTAGTATTGACTGAATAATTTAGGCAAAACTAACTAAAAACCTCGCGTTACTAAGTCTTTCGTGAATTTTTCCGAGTGTAGTAGTGCAAGGATTCTGCTAGAACTGACGCGCAAAAGCTTTTTCGGAGGGTTTACATTTAATCCAACCAACCAAAAAATAAGAGTCTGAGAGGTAAGTGCTACGCACGCTAAGGAGAGTGGTCTTTATGGGACTGCTTCTTTCTCTACGAAGGTTGGCTCATGTAGCTGTATGATTATGTCAGCGATTTCTTTGATCTTCAACATGCTGTCATAGGCCTGGGTGGCGTTTACATGGATGCCTGGCGGAGTCACAGGCCAGACTCCTTCCACAAAGTTTTCTTTGACACAGCAGAAGCCGGTGATCACTGCCAATCCCTTCTCCGTTTCTATTGCCACTGACTGGGAGCCCGGACTATGGCCTGGCGTCAACAGCACCTTCACTCCTTTAACGATCTCATTGTTTCCTTGCACGACGTGAAAGTTCACTTCACTGAGCAAGTTTTGTATGGGCAGGTAAAAGGGCTGCATAAGCGGGTGGGGATCTCGAGCATAATCTAGCTCGTCCCTTTGAATGATGAAACTCGCCTTTTCAAACTTTCCCGCATACTCAAAGTGATCAAACATCAAGTGCGTTAGGATAACCGTGTCTATATCCTCGCACTTCAGTCCCAGCTTGCCGAGAGCCTCTTCAGGGGTTTGCAGATCCTTCACTGGAAATCCAAGCATACTGAGCGTTTCAGCCTTTCCCCCAGTGTCGACAATTATGTTTTCTTCTGGTCCTTCAACATACCAAATGTATCCTATGGTGGTGACCATTTCTCCGAATCCACAGAGATAAGTCATCGCAGGCAGAGGGCCCTCCAGCTTTTGTAATTGC
>CAZADP010000097.1:0-5405 GCA_964483905.1 uncultured Candidatus Bathyarchaeia archaeon
TCTCAAAGTTATTTAAGCTATAGTATGGAGTCTCTAGTCCAATCTTCTTGGTTTTCTGTTGCGTCTCCACATTTGCTACAATGCGACTCGCTACTCTTGTTCTCCAAAAGTAGCTTTTTGAGTTCTTCACATCGTAATCTTAGTTCTGAGATTTGATTCTTTAACGTTTGTAACTTATGCAAACTTATCTCTAACTTTTCTTTGGCTTTAACCTTCTCATCCCTATCGATCTGTTGACCCAATTCAATTTTTCTTAACATGATTCTGCCCTCAAATGCTCCAACGCAAAATATTATTCCGTTCTGATAGATGATTATCTTTATTCCCTAAATCACAATATTCCTCAAAAGAGATGCTTGAAGAAACAACAGCGCGCGCCTTCGTAGTCTAGCCTGCACTAAGATTCTTGCAGCGATACCTCTAGCGCACTCTTTCTTCCTTGAGTTTTATAGGTTAAGTTTATTTTTGCCAAATTTCATGGAAAAGCATAAGAATGGAAGTTGAAAATTTTAGGTGCTGTCGGAAATATCGAAAGTGGCAAAGACACCATTGTCAAGTATTTTTCGAATAAATGTTCAATACCGATCATTTCAATCGGAGACATCGCTAGAGAGATAGCCAAAAATGACGGTATACCCGCAACAAGACAAAACCTTCAGCGGATTACTGAGGAATATTATGAAAAATTCGGACGAACCTATTTCATTGAAGAAACAATAAGGAAAATAAGGCCTGCGAATTATGACCGAATACTAATCACGGGGAATTCGTGCGCCAACTGATATTACAACCTTAAGAAAACACTTCCATCATGATTTATCCTCATATGTGTCACAGCTAGTAAAAGAGAAAGGTTTCAAAGACTACTGACAAGAGGGGAGACTAGAAATCCGAAAACATGGCAAGAATTTCTAGAGCAAGATCGAGACAAAGAAAAGATTTTCCAGCTCACAAAAGCATGCAGACTTGCTGACCACAGAATAAGCAATAATGGAACAGTAGAAGAGTTATTTCAAAACTTAGAAAAAATAATCAAAGAATTAGCGATTAGCTCAGCCGTAAAGCAGTAACGACATCAAAAGAAGCTGTACAACTCATAGAGGCAGGCTCCCAGTACATATGCACAGCACCAGAAAACATTACGCTTTTTAGGAAAAGGAAATAAGCAAAAAATGTTGTAGTCCATCCTAAAGCGGTCGTAGTCTAGCCTGGACTAGGACATCAGCCTGCCACGCTGACGACCCGGGTTCAAATCCCGGCGACCGCACTGAGAACCTCACATATGCCGATAAGAATAGCGAATATTGTTTGGAAGGCTCTCAAAGAAAAAGGTGGAGAAGTGAGAGTCTCTGAGTTTTCTTTATATTACACAAGTTGTAGATAAAGAAGTAACGACAAAAGAACGTAGTGAGTTAGATTGAGTTGGAAGGCTTGAGTTGTCCTTTGTGTGTACTGGATTTGAAAAAAGAGAAAATATACTACGAAGACAAATCCTTCATAGTCTTGAGAACCAAAAATCTGAAAGGACATAAGGAACGGATTATGATAGTTTACAAACAGCACGAGCATACAATACCATACAAGGCTTATGAGCGTGCTTTAGATATACTTTCTAAAATTGGCAGGAAAGTTTTCGGTTATACTCCTAAATTTGTGATTATGGATACAACCTTTGCCACCATAAACGATCATTGGCATCTAGTCACCACAGACCTCGACCCAAAAAGCGAAGATTTCGACCAAGTCCTAGCTACTAAATGGATTAAAGTCATAGACAACATACTAACGGAATGACATAGACCAATAACAATAAAAGAGTCCGCAGTCAACAACTCAAACCTCCGTCATTACGGAAAAAGCGTAACCTGCACTGCCTTTCGTGTATGAAAGTTGTTCAATTATTGTGCTGACACAGCTTCTTTACTAAAGTTCCTCGCACATTTCGAACGTTTTCCAATCAATTGTTAATTGTTGACAATAACCATTAGTCTGCCACCATCCGCAAGCGTTTTGCCCACGCGCATCACGAAGGAAAACTACAGCCATAAATCTTTTTTACTGTTGCCATCTTAGAAAGTAACTGGAGTGGAGTTGAATGGAGGTTCCACCTGAAGAAAGGTTTGGTATGGTTGTCCCAGCTCTATTTGAAATCATTGGGAAGATAGCCAAAGCTGTTGACAAGAGGTTTGGTGCTGACGGACGCAATCTTCTAAGACAAGTCATGGGTGAAAGAGGCGCGGAAATGGGTGAACTGATGAAGCCTTTAAGTCCAGGTGACGACTTTAAGTCCGTGGGCACCTTCTTTGCGAGAGCAGTAAAGATGTTCGGCATTGAGAACCAAGCTGAAGCAAAAGAGAATGAGGTTGTGATAAAGGTTCCGAAGTGTCCATACGGCTTAGAGGGTACTAACAGAGAACTCTGCGAAGCAATGATGAACTTCGACATGAGAGTAGTTCAGACCATGGGCCCCAACGTGAAAATGGAAATCGTTAAAGCCGTAGCTGTAGGAGACCCTTGCTGCGAACTGTCATTAAAGCCTAAGAAGTAAAACCTACCAGGCAATTGACAAAGAAAGCTTGAAAAAGCATAGTCGTGCTGACCATATTTTCTCTTTTTCCTTTGCCCCGGTGGAAATGGACTGTTATTCTAATCCGAAGTTCTCTCATACAGCTTGATTTCTAGCACGCGACACCTTAGTCAGGAGTGGATCGAAAAAACGGTTTGACTCATGCTGCCAAGCGCGCTTTCCATTCTTCTTGGTCATATTATTTGCCTTCTTCTTTCAATTCTTTCGGCGCGCGACTACGGCATATTATTGCATTGGATCAAAACTGTTCCATAAACTGTTCACTTTGTTTGCAAGTTTAGTACATTCGCATCAATAGTGCACACTATACAAAAAGCGAAAGGGCGCACTATAGTACAAGCCTCTTATGCCTAGCACGCGTTTTTTGTCCCAAAATGAAAACCATTAGCTCTCAAAAAAGCACACGCTCTGAATAAGCTCTTAAAATTATTCTAGCGACTAACAAACATATTCCAGCAAGCAATAATGGAAAGACAAGCCACCAAAAAGGATAAGACAGAACAGGCACAAACTCAGTCATCCCTTCAAAATAAATCGCTCCACTAAAGCGATGAATCAGCAACTTGTAGCCGCTTACCACAGAATAGGTTATTGCCACCAAAACAACTGAGAAAAAAACAAAGAAGCCGTAGCGAGAATGCAGCCTACTTTTCCAGTCGCATCATTGACCAAATAAAATTCAACGAGCGCCAAAAAGCCCACACCTATTAAAATCGTCCCAAAGAAAAGCCCAACTGCACTGACCCATGAAAACTTGTATAGAGTAAAGAATGCACTCTTGAAAAGCACTCCTATGACAAGAAAACAAATGCCAACAGCTATCACAACACGCGCATGATCAGTTTAGATAATCGGAGATCCTATTCATTGTCATCAAATAGAACATGATATGCCCAAACTTAATAGTCTGTCGCAGCACCAGCGCCAAAACATGCAGGTTTTACCAGTCTTTGGTAGCGCAGAATAGAATATTCTGATAGAAAAGTCACAGCTCGTTACAACTTAGTTACTACAAATCAATTTTTGAAATGCTTATTTTTGCATAACAAGATTTACGTACCTGCTCAGCAACTTCACATTTGACGGCTTCTATGTCCTTCCAAGACTACCTACATGAAAAAGCCGAAGAATCCCGGCACAACGAAACCCTTGCGTACCTAATGTTTCTAGCTGGCGCCATATTCCTCGTGGGCGGGATACAGGAAACTCTGAGCCTCGCTAAAGATCCTGAGTGGCTACTTTTTATTCCATATCACACAGATCCAATAGCAGGAGCAGCCTTAGGCCTAACACTAATAATAAGCGGTTTTTCCCTGATAATCTTTGGAATAGCCGCCGGAATAAACTATTCACGTCATAGAAACTGGTACATGCAAGAGCTACGGAAAGCAAGCTCATTAGACGAGGTCATGATGAACAAGAAAACAGCAAGAAACATAAGCAAAAGGAAAAAGTAAAACACCCATCCATTTTAAACCGAATAAACGCGCAGTTCTGCCACATCATTTTCCGTATTCGATAGCGCATTCCTGTTCCATCAAATGAATAGTATATGTGATCAAGGTAATCGTTACGGAAAAACAAATCTACTCATACTTATGCTATTTCTAGGCAAAAGACTCCACAGTGATGGAAGTTGAAGGAGAAAACCATTTCCGCCCTGTCATTGTCAATGCTCGTCATTTTCGGAATTGTTGCTTTGATTATGGCTCAGTATGCCCAATCGGTTTCTTGGAGGTTTATGCTTGCTTTTTTCCCACTTTTAGTTATTCTATTTGGTGTAGCTTTCCTACGGCAGAGCGGCTTGACCATGGCTTTTGTTGGCTTAATAATTGCTGTAGTCTTGGCGGTTTTTCAGTTCGGAACCCCACTTGAAGTGGCCTTAGGGGCTTCTGTTTACGGGTTTGTAAGAAGTTTCGGCATATCCATTTCTGTTGCGGCAACCATGTTGATGATTTTCCTTATGCGCGAAGCCGGCGCACTGCGAACCATTTCAAAAGTCATGAAGCAGCAAGTAATCGGTGATGAAGTACAGGCTTTGTATATAGGAGTAGGCTTTGGTTCCTTCCTAAGCTCACTTGGCGTAGTTACTCCTACACTATTCCCACCTTTACTTGTTGCCATGGGTTTCACATCAATATCTGCCATAGCCATTGCCGTTCTAGGCTTTGACCCGACCACAAGTTTTTCGCTGCTTTCAATTCCAATAACCCTGCCCGCCCAGCTCGGAGGACTGAATCCAATCGAATTCGCTTTCAAAATCTCTATCTTTCTCCCACTAGTATCGACAGGTTTCGCTTTCGCAATCCTTTGGCTCGTTGGAGGAAAACAGTCCATGCGCAGGGGAACAGTTCCAGCGATCATATGTGGCTTGGCATTAGCCTTTGCGTGTCTAGGAACTGTTTCCCTTGATTACTTCACTGGAGTAGAATACATTCCGTTAAGGATTGTCGGCGTTATAGCCGGATTATGTGCCATGATCTCCCTTCTCCTCTATCAGAAATTAAAGCCCCCTACCGCAACAAAACAGGAAAATGTTGATTATCCAGCAAAAGGAGAGATTTTCCGTACTTTTTCTCCGTGGATAATATTAGCCATACTTGCCGCTATTGTTAGCATTCCACACATTGGAAATTGGCTCTCCAACCTCCCAGGAAATGTGGAAAAAATAACAATATTTGCAGACCAGAACGTCGACTTAGACATTCTATCTCAGATCTACACATGGATATTTGTCGCCATATTGCTGTCTATATTTACACTCAGACCTACAAAAAAGCAATTAAACAATGCATTTCGGTTTTGGCTTCGGCGTTTT
>CAZADP010000098.1:0-5369 GCA_964483905.1 uncultured Candidatus Bathyarchaeia archaeon
AGTCTTTGATTCAGAAGAAGATGCCTTAAAAGCTATTATGAGCCGAGAAATAAATTCAGGAGAGATCATTGTGATAAGGTATGAGGGACCAAAGGGAGGTCCCGGTATGAAGGAAATGCTGTGGCCGACCGCGGCTCTAGTGGGCACAGGACTTGGAAGCGAAGTTGCATTGGTCACAGATGGCAGATTTTCTGGTGCTACAAGAGGCCCCTGCATAGGACATGTGACCCCCGAAGCTATGAATGGAGGACCCATTGCGGCAGTTGAGAATGGAGACCTTATTTCAATAGACGTACCGAACCGAAGGCTTGACTTGAAGATTTCGGAACAGAAGCTGCAAGAACGATTGAAGCAGTGGAAACGCCCAGAATCAAAAGTTAAGGATGGAATCTTGGCCGTTTACTCAAAGATTGTAAAACCCACGCCTAAAGGCGCGGGGTTCCTATTCTAGAGCACAAACTAAATAGTGTTAACAATCCTTAAGAAACAAGTATATTCTCAAAATGAGGAAACCTTAAATTGAAACACGGTAAATCTGCACGAGCTAAACTCTCGCTAGCCTTATTTCCTCCATTGTACGTCGATGTTTCTATTGTAAAAATTCCAATCGTCTGTGACATATTTTCCGTTGTAAAGTCTTTCTACAAGTTCACGTTCATGAGCTGTTAATTCGCCATCCACAAGTCGGATGTTTAGGGCTTTTTGAAAACCTTCAATTAATGATTGATGTACTTCCATCACTGAAACATCTTTCCCAAGTTCCCTTTTTATTGAGGAGACTTTGTCTCTCGCAATGTTTATGACTTCTATGCAGGTTTTAGCCCTTGGCACACGCAGGAAGGTGAACATCTTCTCTAAATTAACACCCACTAGAAGCGTGCCATGCTGCAAAACGACTTCGCCCTTATGACATTGGGCACTTCCAGAAATCTTCTTGCCGTTAACGGTTAAGTTTGGACACGTTTTTGTGCCGCCTGCATCGAAATCAGTGGTCAAGCCTAAAATTTTCATAGATTCAGCCAACCCAGCATAAATTCTTGCATAAACACGGGTTATGTCTTTAGTTTCCAAGTCCTCTTTGCTAGCAACTACGCTATAGGTGATTTCATCTTCGGCATCATGGTAAACTGTGCCTCCTCCCGTTATCCGCCTAACAACATCCACGCTATATTTCTTGCAGTTCTCCAAATGAGCCTCATCTCCGATACTTTGAAATTTCCCAAAAGAGACGGCTGACGGCTCCCAACGATAAAATCTTAGGGTGTCTGGAACAACATCTTCAATTCTCGCTCTTAAAATAGCCTCGTCAATAGCCATGTTCCTGAAAGCATTGTTGATTTCAAGCTTCAATAAGCGCCATATGCGCATCGTAATCAGCTACCTCAAAGAAAAATCGAAATTATACTTAAATATATGGTGCGTTTTTGCCTATCAACAGGCGTAGGGAACTGAACACGTTTCCGCCATTTGAAACAATGTTCTGGATAGTTTTCATATTATCCTTAATTTTCATGGTCGCATGGTGGGTTATCTTAGGCATAAGAATGATAAATGCACGTGTAGGAACTTAAACCAAACATCTGGTCACAACTAGAGAAAAGGTGATTGTGCAGTAGATGTCTCCATTCTGCCTCGTTCAGTTTAAATATGAGAATTGTGATTAGACGTAGCGAGAGGAAAACCAGGACCTTGGGTTCAAAATCTCCAAAAGGTGAATTTGCGGCAAGAAAGTTGGTTCAAAAGCGGAAAAAGCTCCGTTGGAGTAGCATGTACTATAAACGGCGAATGCTGATGCTAGACGTGAAGGCAGACCCACTTGAGGGAGCGCCCATGGCACGTGGCATTGTCCTCGAAAAAGCTGGCGTGGAGAGTAAGCAACCTAATAGCGCAATTCGAAAGTGTGTGCGCACTCAGCTTATCAAAAATGGTCGAGTCATAACCGCTTTTCTGCCAGGAGATGGGGCCCTAAACGTTGTTGATGAGCATGACGAAGTGATAGTTGAGGGCATCGGTGGATCAAGAGGGAGAAGCATGGGCGACATTCCGGGGGTGCGCTGGAAAGTCATAATGATTAACGGAGTATCACTAAACGAACTTGTATATGGAAGAAAGCAGAAACCAGCTCGGTGAGAAATTTTGGGTCAGAAAGAAGATGAAGCAAAGCTTTTTGAGAAGTGGAGTTTCAAAGGCGTGGAAGTTGGAGACTTAGGCTTACAGAGGTATGTAACCCTTAAGCCAGCTGTCGTTCCGCATAGCATGGGAAGACATGAGCACAAGCGTTTCCGCAAAGCAAGCATCAACATTATCGAAAGACTCATAAACAATCTTATGCGACCCGGAAAAAACGCGGGAAAGAAAGCAAAATCCGTAAACATCGCTAAGCATGCCTTCGAAATAATCAATTTGCGCACTGGCAAAAACCCAATAGAAGTGCTTGTGAGGGCTGTGGAAAACTCTGCTCCGTGCGAAGACACGACTAGGATCAGCTATGGAGGCATAGTGTATCACCTGTCGGTGGATGTCGCTCCGCAGAGAAGAGTTGACTTAGCTTTGAGAAATATTTGCGAAGGAGCGAGACAAGCATCAATAAATAATCCTCGTTCAATTGAAGAATGCCTTGCTGAAGAACTGATCCTAGCTGCAAACCATGATATGAAGAGCTATGCTGTTTCAAAACGCCACGAAATAGAAAGAGTAGCCCAAGCCTCAAGATAGACATTTTTCACGTTTTATCTTTAGACAAGATTTTTCGCATAGTGTATTCTTCGCGCTGGCGTATTCTTTGGCACCAATTGTTCGTTAGCTTCTATAAGAACTTCTGCCTAAACATAATCTAGTGCTGAAGCTTTAGGGCGTGCTCTAACTTGCGCGCGCAGCTCAATATTTTCGTCTGTCGTAATGTCTAAGCTTGGAATTGCCTTAACATTTAGGTGTGGCCCTTATCATAATTCATATAAGACCTTTTGTTCATAAGAAGAGCAACGAAAAGATGACCAAGGTAGATGAATGGTTCGGAAAGAAGTGAAGGAACTCGCTAAGGAATATGATCTTCTAGCGGAGAAATATGACGAGACAATTCATTCTGACCTAAGCGCTGAGATGAGAAATCGGATAATCTTTTCTACACTTGATGAGTTCATCAACCGAAAACCAAGCAAAATTTTAGATGCGGGAGGAGGCACAGGTTTCTACTCTATACCTTTAGCGTTAAAGGGACACGAAATCACAGTCCTCGATGTCTCAGAAAAAATGCTTCAAAAAACACACGAAAGCGCCCGCACACATGGCGTATCGGAAAAAGTCAAAACTATTCAGGGCAGTATGGATTGTCTCAAATTTCCAGACTCTTGCTTCGGTGTGGTTCTTTGTCATCTAGCCTTCGGATACGCTAAACCGTGCCAAACCCTCTCTGAATTTTACAGAGTGCTAGAAGATGGGGGTATTCTTTCATTAACTGTAGCCAACAAGTATTTTTACAGCATTAAAGAGAGCCTAAAAGGGAATTTCCTTAAAGTGGAAGAAATTTTGGATGCCGAGCACCTTTTCGAGGCCCCTCGGGGTATTCCTAAAATTAGGACTTTCACAAAAAGTGAGATAGTGAGTTTATGCTCAGAAGCAAATTTTGAAGTTCTACGTGTCAAGGGAATAAAGGTGATAACCGATTACCTTCCTGAGATTACACACGATACTGAGATACTAAAGAGGCTTGAGGAAAAAATGAGTGACATTGAAGATTTGAGTTCCCTAGCCAGGCACATATACCTGATCTGTAGAAAACCTCTTCATTAGATATGATGGGTTAAACAATGGCGAAGGACTACTACACGGATTCTTTTGCAAGTCTCAAAGAATTTTGGGAAAGGAAAGGTAAGACTAAGTCATTTGAAAGGGAATACTCTATCCGCTTAGAAGGAATTAAGAAATTAGTCGGTGAGATTCGCACCTATGCTCGTGGGAAAAATGTCCTTGACATTGGATGTGGCCCTGGAATAGCCGCAAGTTTGCTCCCAACAGATTCAAAGATCATTGGCTTAGATTTTTCAATTTCAATGTTGAGGAGTGCTAAAAATCGCATAGATAATCTAGTGCAAGGTAGCGCCTTTCACCTACCCTTCTGTGACTGTTCATTTGATGCCGTATCATGTTTGTTTGTTGCATCAGACTATTCTGACAAGACAGGTATATTTGATGAGGCCCACAGAGTTCTACGAGAAAAAGGATTTTTTCTCTTTGCAGATTACTCATTAGATGATGAACACTGGAAGTTTAAGAGAACCATTCGGCCTCTAATGGGAGAGGAGTGCAATATTTTCATCGATAATGAATCTCTCCTATCCAATTATATGAGAAACTCAGGCTTTTGGGTTAAAGAAATAAGGTGCGTGCAATTTCGCACTTCATTCAAACTGGAACGGTATGTAATGTCAAAGGTTGAAATGAACCGACTAAAAACAAGCAATCCCGACTTATGGAACGATGTGCAACGTTGCATGAAAAATATGAAAATCAACAGGGAATTCGTTTTGATTATTGGGACAAAGCAAAGTAATGACAGAAGCCAAAGGGTCATAAAAGTGTAAATTATCTTACGTGAATCTCGACAACATCACCGTCCTCAAGGGCAAACGTTGCCCCAACCTTTTGAGGGCTGAAAATGAGGCGTTTAGCCCAAACCTTTGCAAAAGAGAATTTTTCACTGAAATCGCTGTGTATGTTTTTGGCCAAGTCGTAAATTGTCGCGCCTTTTTTTAAAACGAATGGTTTTTTAGAGAACTCTTTCTCATTGGGTTCCTTGGTATAAACACGCATTATTTCTAATGTTTTAAACAGAATTTCTCCGAGTTTTTCTAGTCCATATCCCGTTTCACATGAAACTGCAATGACAGGTAATTTGTTGCCAACATAGGCTGTTAACGGTTTGAGGTTCGCTTCAGCATTCTCCACATCAAATTTGTTTGCAACGATTACTGCAGGTTTATAAACTGTGCTTTCGAAAATTGCGTCTTCAACCTCGTCAAGGGTGGCTTTTCCAGAAATTTTGACGACTGCATCCATAATGCGGTAGCTCTTGAGCAGTTCTTCAACATCCCTGAAACTGCAGTCGATAAGTCTTCCAAGTAAAATTATCCGCAAGCCTGCGCCCATGAACTTCCTTTCGATGTCAACACGCGCCTTGGGCCTGCTAACTAATATTCTGGCTTTCTCCATTTCTTCTAAGGTTAGAGATATCTGTTCAACAGGATCTTGCGATAAGTCTGCCATCAAAATTAGTCCATCGGCGTTACGTGCGAGGGCTAAAGTTTGAAGGCCCCATGCTCTTCCATCTGCAGAGCCTTCCATTAAGGCTGGGGCTTCTACTATTTGAAATT
>CAZADP010000099.1:0-5262 GCA_964483905.1 uncultured Candidatus Bathyarchaeia archaeon
CACTGCCCAGCGCTTTGATTATTGATAGGGGGCTTACTGAAATTCCGCCTGGAACAGTGACTTGTTTGGGAATTGGCCCAGCACCGACTGAAAAAATAGACAGAATAACCAGTAAGCTTCCCCTTCTTTAAAGAAAGGCGCAAAGAGTTTGTTTGTTCCTAAAGTTGAGAAACTGATAGGCATAGAGGTTTATGGCACACGTTCTTCTGGTATTGGCGGCGTTATCCGGCAGTCTGTTGAGGATTTTGTTGTTGAGGAAGTATTGGTTGACGGCTCTAAAGCGGAAATAGCCCAATCTGTTACTCATCCAGTTTTAGGTTCATCACCAGCCAAGGATCGATATCTGCTGTGTGTCATGATCAAGCGGAACTGGGACACATTCCAAGCCCTGAGAGTCATCGCAGAACAGCTTGGCATAAGCACACGACAAATCCAAATCGCTGGCATAAAAGACGCCAAAGCGGTCACTGCACAACACATTACAATCGAAGGCGCTTCAGCTGAGGAGATTCAAAAAGTTAATGTTAAAGACCTAGAAGTTCGTCCGATAGGATACTTCCGTAGCAAGCTTTCATCATACTATATTTTGGGAAACAGTTTTAATATTACAATTAGAGCCATAAACGTCTCAAAATCCACCATCAAAAAAAGAATAGCAGAAACCATCGAAGAGCTTAAAGAGACAGGCGGCGTTCCAAACTTTTTTGGTCACCAACGCTTCGGCACAACCCGTCCAATAACGCATTTGGTTGGAAAATCCCTCATCAAAGGCAATTTTAAGAAGGCCACTATGTTGTTTCTGGCTAAACCGAGCCGCCATGAGCATCCAAAATCTAGGCAAGCCCGCGAAGAACTGCTAGCCACGCAAGACGTTAAACAGGCATTGAGAAATTTTCCGAAGCAGCTCCGTTATGAACGGTTGATGCTTAAACATCTGACTAAAAAATCAGACGATTTTTTAGGTGCCTTCAGAAGGTTGCCGATAAAACTGCAGGAACTCTTCCCGCAAGCCTACCAATCTTACCTTTTCAACAAGTTTCTAAGCAGAAGAATCGCGAGCGGACTCTCGCTGAATAGAGCTGAGGTTGGCGATTATGTTGTAAATGTGGAACGTTCCGGATTGCCAATGCTGACAATGCATAGAATTGCAAGCACTGGAACACTAACAGAAATCAACAAAGCAGTCCAAGCTGGAAAAATGCGTTTAGCTCTTCCACTAGTCGGTTTCAAACAGCATCCTTCACAAGGCCTTCAGGGAGGAATTGAAAAACAAATCCTAAAGGAAGAGGGCATCGAACCAGAAAACTTCAAGATGACAGCGATGCCAAGAATCATAACAAGAGGAGAACTGCGAACTGTTGCGACCATTGTGAACAAGTTTTCGCTGAGTGAAGTTTCAAGCGATTCTGCTGATCCGTTAAAATGCAAAGCTAGAGTAAGCTTTACGCTGCATCGTGGCTCCTACGCAACAATAATGTTAAGAGAATTCATGAAACCACGCAACCCGATAAAGGCGGGATTTTAATAAATAGAAGCGCTAAAACTCAGTGGCGAGTGTCCGAAGTGGCCTTCTTAGTTGTTTTTTTGAGAGTGCCATCAAAATACTTGGTAGCATGTTGCGAGGCAGAGTGTAATTGGCAAGGCTTTTTTGCTGCTGTTGGATTTCTCCGTGGCAGTTGTCGACTATCAATGCGGTTTGCATTCCTAGGTCAATAGCAGGTTGCAAATCTATGCTAAACGAGTCGCCCACGCACAAAACTTCGTACCCTTGGAGACTATATTTATCAAGGAAGTTTTTGTACGCGGCTGTTTTCCACTCCGAGCGCAAATCTTTCTGAAACTCTCCTGCTGCAGATTCTACAAAGCAAAAGTACTCTCTTATCCCCGTGTCTTTCAATATCTGTTCGATTCTTTCATTGCTTGAGAGAGTGACTATGCCCAGTGTGAGGGCTCGTTTCCGGAGGTTACAAAGCATTCCGACAATTTTCTTTTGTATTCTAGGCAGTCGTCTCCTTGAAAGAGCGTGGAATAGCGAGTTTATTGTGCTTTTATCATGTGAGCCAGTCTTGATTGCCGCGTCCTGAAGTTTGAAATACTCCTCGTCATACTCGCTTTCTTTGAGAGCCCTTTCAACGCGTTTTCTGGCTTGCTCTCGGGTCATCACTGCAGAAACGCTGAGCTGGTTGATTATCGTTTGTTTCATTTGTCGCTTAATTTCTGCATCGATAGGTACGATGACGCCGTCAAAGTCGAACAATATAGCTTTGATCATCTCTTCAGATCGCCACGGACTAAACATATAGAGATCAACAACAAGACGACGCGCATCATCTTTATCCTCCGAACTCCTTACTGGTTTGCTTCAATCAAATTGTAGTGTCTGCATTTGTTGGCGTTGTTCCCCGTTTCGCAAGTAGACCATTGTTTAGGTGTGACTCTATCTTTCATTATGCAAGCTGCAACATTCTTACACATTCCCTGCTCCATACCTATTAATACATTTTCTACTACCCCCGCGCGCGCTGCGGCGCTATCCAAGTACTTTCTGCCAAAGTGATCTTCGTGTGCCCTTTCCACTCTTTCGTAGAGACTTTGCAGGATGTTTCTTACTCTGGCGACGTATTGCTTATAGTATTGGATCTCATCATATTCTGAGCGCAAGACTTGCCGCTGCAATTTTTCCTTAACAACAGGTACGATAACGAGTGAATGCACAAAAAGGGCTAATGATGCAAACAATCCGAGTACAAGAGGCATGGCGTAAGCCTTCAATGATTCGGGAAACCAGTTTTCAAAAATCGCGCCAAGCAAGACACCGCCAGTAACGCCCCCTATTGTCATTTCAGCGACTTTCGGGACAAAGCTCTGCAGATCGCTGCTGAATTTCTCAAAGTGTTGGATTTTTTCTTGCTCTTTCTGCCCAAGCGCTTTTGCCTCTCTGAAGTTTAGGTCCAACGAGTTTCGCGCAGTTGCAAGATTTCGGTAGGCTGCTTCGATGGCTGAATTCGCACTTTCCACGTATTTTTGTTCTCGTGGATCTTTCGATTTTTGAGCTCTCTTTATTTTGTCTTCCATTTGACGTTTTGGTATTTCTGCACTTGATCGAACTGACTCATTTGAGGATAGTTCATCGGTGCGTGCCCACGCAATTTCAACAGCTTCAACAGGCGGGAGAATCTGCGTTCTCTCCTCCTCTGGTTCTGAACTCAAAAGATTCCGCCTTCTCCTCCTATGAGTCGCTATCTGTTTTTCGTTGTATTTAATTTTGCGGTCAAATCTTAGCTAGGCGACTAAATCGTATCAAGCAATCGTTTCAATCGATGTGCGTTGCCATCTTCAAACAGGATGAGGGTCGCTCATCTTAAACTCGAAAAAGAGAGGATTTGCGGAAGAATGTGGAGACATCGCCAATATCAGCAGTAATAACCTTTTCCGCGCAGTTTTCAGCTTTTCCATGTAGTCTGGTCATTTTCTTTTTCTGTAAATCATTAGGTTGTCATGGGTGCAAACGTATTCAAAGCCAGATTCGATTAGCTTTCTAGCTTCGTCTACGCTCTGGGCTACAGCTGAGTGATAATCATCGCTTTCAAAGTTGATGAGGTGAGTGTAGATTATAGTGTTCTGAATATTCTTATGTGCGCACGCCTCTCGGATTTCCAAACAGGGCGCACATTATTGGTCTTGGACGAGGCGCGCGCTACGTGGAGACAACTATATCGGGCTGTATTGCATCCATTTGTTAATTAGCTCTTGCGGCCATCCGATCTCTCGCAAGTTGTCTTCTATCTCATAAATCTCAAGCTTCGTCAAGTCCCCACTCTCTCGCTTCTCTAAAATAACGTCCTTTGGAATCAAGAACGGCTTTTTCTTCTTCGTATCCCAGCCGACGAATTCGCAACCGCCTTCGTAGATATAGAGAAAAGCATGTCGGAAAACTTGTTCTAGGTTTATTTTATTTGTCTTGGTGGAATCTCTCACCCACGATGGGATGTTCCAAACTGTCAAAGGGTTATTCCCATCAGCTTTTCTCCAGAAATCGATTATATGCGTATGTCCATAAACGACATTCCAATTTCGGCTTTTTTGCTCCTTTCTTTTTGAAAACGTATTCCACCAATTTTCAAGGTTCTTTTCGGCTTCTCTAGGCTTGTATTTTGTGGTCTTCAGTTTGTTCCACACGTTTCGCCCAAACTTAATGATCAGAAAGGGTATCGAGATTACGCCCAACAACGTAAAAAGTACTATGTCTGCGATCCCTTTGAACCCACCAATTGTTTCGACGATTAGATCAGCGGCGAACAGTATCACGAAAATCCAAGTATACGATCCGAAAGCCAACGCTGCGTTGCGAATAGGCGACATGAACTGCCACGATGGCAGTGCAAAAAGCTTATCAAACTGTTGACCATGTAAAAACAGGTATTCTTCGGTGCCTTTGGAAATTGTGACTTCCTTGAAGGTGATGCTTAATTTCGAGGCACCTAGAGGATAGTCTCCTGCAATGTCCGACAAGTCATAATCATGGTTTCCAAGAACATATATTTTCTCACAATTCAAATCGGATAACAGTTGTATTACATACCTTGTAGACGCGTCGATAGATCTAACAGAAGCATCCCAGAGTTCCAAAATATCGCCGAGAAGAATAATCTTCTCCGGAGGCTCAAGAGCCACACTCGTCTCAGATGAACCCCAAATTCCTAGATATAGTTTTTCTTCTCCTCCCCGTTCTAGAAATTTAACCCAATTCAAAAAATCCGAAAAAGCGTTAGGGTCGCAAACTTGGGTTTCCTTTCTTAACCCGAAGTGCGTATCCGCAACAACAATTATACTCTGATCTGTCTCACTCAAAAGAGCCAGACCTTCTGAAGCTCATTCTAGCGTAGAAGCCACGATTATTTAGCTTTTTTCTAGCTAACCATTGGTGGTATCGTTGTGCAGACCTAACCCACAAGGGTCGCTGTCAGTATAACCTTGCGTATGTTTTTTATGCTTAGCAACTATTATTTTATGATGGGGTGAGTTTAATTCCATCAATTACTGACGTGCCGCCTGAAGAGATTAGAGCAGAGTTAGCCTTATTGTGCACCGCACTTGACAAAGATGTTCCTGCCAAAATCCCTGATCGCAACTTGCTTGTCGCTACTTGGAATTTAAGGGGATTTGGTGATCTTACAGAGAGTTGGAAATGTCAAGAGAATGACTCCCCAAAACGAGACTTACATGCTCTACGCTGTATTGCTGAGATTGTCTCTCGCTTCG
>CAZADP010000100.1:0-2277 GCA_964483905.1 uncultured Candidatus Bathyarchaeia archaeon
CCATCGCCAAACTCAGGCGCATCGCCTTCAAAGCCAAACTCACATAGTAACCGTCCACATTGGTAAGACAAGAACTAGTAGCCAACATCATCTCCCCATAAATACCGCCTGGAAAAATTCCAATCTTCTCCCAAACTTCTTTTCGTTCTTGAGGAGCTAACGCCTCTACGATTTGGCTTGGTTCATAATATTTTCTGTGAAAATCAGATTCAACAAAATCACACAGGCGCAATGCAATTTCGCTTTCTGATCCCAATATGCTTATTCCCAGTCTTTCCGCAAAGTCCTTCAATTTGCCCGGCTCCTTTATCCTGAAAGGCGTTTGACCCTTCGCCGTTGCTCTAAGAGTCTTGATTGTTTGATCTGTATGATAATGGTATGTTGATGCACCCATGACATTTCTGAGGAGCATCATGCGCATAGCCATACCGTCGGCAGTGATACCGCATACTCCTCTCTTGTCCTTTGACGTGTCCGCACGGCATGGACCATTCGAACACAAGTCGCACCTAACTCCAGCCATACAGAAAGGACATCGCTGGTCAGGATTTCCTCCAAAACCTTGAGCTTCATAACGGTCCCAAATGTTGCTCATGCCGTCTCTTTTGATCTTCTCATAGACTTTGCGAACAGACTCATGATAAGATATTCTACCTCCTTCCATTCTAATCAACCATTCTCAAATTTTAGCTAGAACTTTATTGAATGCCATGCTTTAAAGTTTCTCGATAAGAATCTCGCAAGTTCAATAAAAAGTAGGGTGAATATTACACGCGCGAGAAATGGCATGCTAAACATAAGTAAAGACGTGAAAAAGGAGTCAGGAGAAGGTTGCTATTTCTTGATTGCTTTTTTCACTTTCTGCATCATGTCTGGTGGAAATGGTTGCTTCATATTGTGCACTTTGGCGGCGTGCTCTGTAATCTTCTTCATAAGTTCTTCTTCCGTTTTCGCAGTTGCCTCAAAGTCACATTTCATACCCAAGTCTTTGCACTTAAAAGATGGCATATCTATCACCTCCATTGACCATTATCAATGAGTCACATGTAATCGACGAGAAGCTTCCTTCTTTCTATGTTCCTTAAGACCTTTCTCTGTGAGACATCTTCCGCCAGTTGGACAGTACTTCTCCGAATGAAACGTAAACAACTTGAACAACGGCTTCATTGTTTCGCCATTCAAAGAATAGATTCGCTGTTTTCTTCTTCTCTCAAAGAAGACAAATCCGCATCTTTCAAGCAGTTTAAGATTGTGAGAAATCATACTTTGCTCCTGCTTCAACTTTTCCGCGATTTCACCTACATTTCTTGGGCCGTCACGCAGAGCTTCCAAAATTGCCAAACGTGTTGGATTTGCCAATGTCCTGAAGAACAAGTAGCATGTTTCGGCTAGCCCACGCTTCATTCACATCAACTCATATGACACATTTTTCATATGAAAGAAATTTCATACACTCTTATAAGTTTTCTGTTAAAAAGTAACAACAACCAAACCCGTTTCCTTGAAAATTAAGAATGCCTATCATTTGCCTATCGCGCACGAAGTTCAGAACATCCGCCTCAATAGTGCACACTAAACAAAAAGCCAAAGAGAACACTATACTACGAGCTTCGGATGCCAAATGCTACAACAATTGTTTCTCGCCTATTTGCAACAAACCCTTTGCTGATTCACCATAGTTTCAAACTATGTTATCAGTTTTAGCCTAGGCTCTTGTACTTCAGAATTCCACAAATGAAACGACAGCCAAAGCCTCCGAGAAGATGAATAATTAGTTTCAGCGAACTTCGAACACGTTACTCAACGGGGCAGAATCAAAAAATATCGTAAGATAAAATAGTCAAGAAATCTCCCGAATTAATTCTCTGCCAGGGGTAACTTCCTATGTTTAATAAGCATTTGCTAGCTAAAAGTCGATATAGAACTATCTTTTGCCTATTGTCAATTGTTTCCTTCTGCAGACTACGACTGTCAATAGCGTTGCTATCATGAACAAGGGTAGGATAAGGAATGATGGAAACTCTGGAACTATGACTATTTCCAGTGTTGAATGTTGGTAGCTGAAGTATATCCATCTGCTATCTCCATCATCATGAAGTGTGTAATTCCAATAGTATGGCTCTGTACCATTGATAGTAACATGATATGTTTCATTCATTAAAGCATGTGGAATGCGAAGCCTGCAGAAACCATAGGTTTGATTTGCCGTCATGTTGGAGACATACATTTTGATTGTGTTGTTAAACTCGAAATATTCAAAGCTATCTACGGTAGAAT
>CAZADP010000100.1:2377-5253 GCA_964483905.1 uncultured Candidatus Bathyarchaeia archaeon
ATATCTATCCATTTGTTGATTGTCTGCATCAATAATATATGGTATATCTCCTATTCCATCACTACCCGTTATATTCTGATAGGAACCACTAAACAAATCTGTGCCGATATAGTCACTCCAGTAATTGCCACCAAACAGATATCCGTTATCCCATGTATTATCTTCTTTGATAGCTCCAATGGGAATCTGAACTGTATTGTCAACGAAATTATTATAATACATCCTATTGCTGTCGGAATATGCCAAAAAGATGGCGTGATCGTTATGCGTTATTACATTTCTAGTTATTGTATTACCGCTACTATTGTAAAGGTCTATCCCAGTGCCACCATTCGCTATAAAGTTACCTTCGATAATATTTCCATTAGAGTCCTTAAGCTCTAAATTGTAAAGAGAGGGATTAGTAAGAGTGAGGTTTCTTAGTATGTTATGGTGTGAATCTAGTAAGTATATTCCCCAATAATAAGTGTTGGAAATCTCCATGTTCCGAAGAACAGAATCCGTGACATTTACAAAAAAGAGTGCTCCCACATCTCTTATAATTGCATAATTAATTGTTACATTTCTACAACTTATAACAGCTATATATCCCGCATCAGGTGGAACTTGCACGTCGCTTTTGTTTACTAAGTAGTAGATTGGTTTTCCATCAACTTTATTTGAAGTGTCTATATCGTGACCAAGATCTGACACGGAATAACCCCACACCCCGAAATTATACGTGTTATGACTCATCAAATTCAGTCGGAGAAAATTTCCTTTACTCTCAATGGACATTCCCATATGCATGTTATTAAGAATCACATTCCTTGTCAAATTGTTAAAGGAAGATCCCGATGATAATGCAATACCGTAGAAATTGTTGCTGACAAAATTGTCCTCTATACTATTCCCATTTGCAATTGTATAATAACCACACCAGATTCCGCTATACCCATTATCTACTATGACATTGTTGGATATTGTGCTATAATTTGAGACTAGTTTGATTCCTCCATTAGGTATGATTGGGGAGGGCAAACCGTTTCCTCCATTCTTTATTGTCAATCCTGAAACAGTCACGTTGTTAGAAGCAATGTACACGGCCCACTGCGCTCCATATCCGTTGATTACGGTATTGGTTTTATTTTCCCCGATTAAAGACACTGCTTTATTTAGAAACACACTTTCATTGTATGTTCCTGCATCAACCAGTATTTTATGTCCATCCAATGTTTCAGGAGCAGCAATCGCTTCTTGAATTGAAGTGTAGTTTGAGCCAGTATTGAGATTGTGAACTCTACGTATTGTTTCGTAGGCTTGCACGTATTCTTTCGGAAAAGAAACTCCAACCGGAAACTTCTCGTTTGACAAAAGATTTTGCTTTTCCCAATAAACTGCTAACCTACTATCTTCATACAACGTATTGTTCCAATCCACCGACGTTTTTACCTCATCTACAGTGACATTAAGAGGCAACACAATCAGAACCCGAAGGTCATATATTGTGGTCGCCCACCAGCATGGAACAAATTGCATGCCAACGTTACCAGGGTTTTGTATGTCTTCGTAAATCATGTGTGCAACATTTGTGATGAGAGTGAACCAGATAGATTGTCCAGCTGTTAAGGGTGTTGCGAGGTTGACACGCACTCTATAGTCGCTTCCAGAACTTACATCATAGGCTACCAGACTGTGACCGTATTGATCCGCAGCTTCGCCTATTGTGAAATAACCGTTGGGTTGACCAACAATCACATAGTTTATGTCGTCGCCTGAATCAAGTTTTATGGTTATATTGTAAGATAAGTCGATCGTTCCGTCTTGGTTTATCCATATTTTTACCCATTCATGTTCAAGATTATAAGCTCTAGTCCACGCAACTACACATTCCAAGCGTTGTTGCCTCTGCGCGTTCACTTTACCCAAGAAAGAAACAAATAGGATAACAAGCAAGGATAAAACAAAAATAACCGCTACTCTTCTGCTCATGCTACATCACTTACTACATCTTCTGCTTCAGTTTAAAGACTTATGGAGAAATATTCGATTGAATTCCAGCAACCTAATGCTTGTTGTAGCTTAAGAGGAAGATGGAAGGGATAGGCCACCACTTTGCAGGAGATAATGCCCTTACTTATCTTTTCTCGGGAGCCAGAAAATATTTGCTTGTTACCTCCACATTCAAAAGCGCGCTGATTGTTGCAACACTTGTTTCCTGCCTAGTTGCAACAAATGAGTCAGTCATTCTGGCGCGCGCATCTGAATTTCTATCTTTTAAGCCTCTTCATTGTCTGCAATGTTCTTTCCGCTGTTGAGGCACAAAAAAGCAAATCATCAATCGTAGCGATAAACGTTAGAAGCTTTCCTCTACATTTTATCTTTGTCAAAACCTTTCTTTCCCTCCACTCTGTTTTAATTGTTAAACCACTTGGCGTTTTGAAGTTATCCGGCGAAACCGCTTTCGCTATGGCTTCCGCAACCTTCTCATCATCATACTCAAGAATTATCTCAGCCTCCAATCTTGTCGCCTCTCAGCTGCTTCCCAACCAACTCGTTAACAATCTTAATGAAAGTATCAATATTCTCGATGGGAACCTGAGCCCCAGCAGCAATATTATGGCCACCACCATTCCCAAGACATTTTTCAGCAGCAACCTGCATAACCTCACCCAAATTAACTCCCCTATTAGTCAAAATATCAACAGTCCTCGCAGAAAACTTCGCCAAACCCTCCTCAACAACGTTAGCATAAGCAATCAACGGCTTCTCAGGATTCGGAAGACTCGCAGAAAGAATAGAAGAAATCGCCCCCACAATCTTATCACCAATGAAATTCTCACCATAAACAACATAAATATTCTCAAACTCCCTCATCCTCTCAGGCTTCTCCATCA
>CAZADP010000101.1:0-5226 GCA_964483905.1 uncultured Candidatus Bathyarchaeia archaeon
AATGCATCACCATAGAACCTTCAGGCGAAGTGGATATTTGTTGGAACTTGACGATCGGTAACGCTAAGGAAAAGCCTCTGAGCCAGATAATACGTGAGTATGACTGGAGAAAGAACCCAATTATCAAAACCTTGGTTGAAGAAGGTCCAACGGGCTTGGTAAGAGATATTGGAAAAGGCAAATTTCGTTTCCAAGAAGACCGATATGTGAACAAGTGTCACCTGTGCATAGAGATCCGAAAAACCATCAAAAACTCTTAGCAGTAGCATTTACCATCTGTTAATGTTTGATCGTGACAAGCGCGCCCTGTAGTCTATATATTCAAAGCATATACTATTTTTTTGGTGCAGCCCAATGGACATAGAGGGACTGATACGGGCCTTGCCCAAAGTCGAGCAACATGTCCATATTGTTGGTTCAACGAGGCCCGAGACATTGCTTCGGCTTGTAGAAGAGGCAGATATTGAGAAGCCCTTTAAAACGGTTGAAGAGGGCAGAAATTTCTTTCACTACCGCGACTTCCCCCACTTCATCTCCATCTACAGCACAGTAGTCGATTGTATCACAGACGAGAACCAATTTGAATGCATCACCTATGAGATGTTGGAATGCGACGCACGTTGCAATGTTCGATACGTTGAGGCGAGTTTCTCTGCTCCCGACCACGTTCGAAAAGGCCTCGACTACAGCCGGATGCTTGACGCCATCAATAGAGGTGCGTGTCGCGCACATTCCGACTTCGGCATTGAGTGCAATCTTAGGATTGATCTTGTGCGTAACTACGGTCCCGAAGTTGGAATGCAGGTTCTCGATTGGATAGAGGGCAAAAATGATAACATCGTTTCCATCGACATAGGAGGTAGCGAAGAGAGGTTTCCCGCTAAGCCCTTCGCACCAGTCTACCAAAGAGCCAGAAAAATGGGGCTACACTTGGTTGCCCATGCAGGAGAGGTAACCGGAGCCGACAACGTATGGGAAACCATCAGAACTCTTGGCGTCGAGCGCATAGGGCATGGGCTTGCAGCCAGCACTGATCCTTCCCTGATAGATTACCTTCTAGACCATGGTATCACAATCGAAGCATGCCCTACAAGCAACGTAAGAACTGGCGCAGTTCGATCGCTGGAAAATCATCCAATCAGAAACTTTTTCGAACGAGGTCTTCGAGTGACAGTGAACACAGATGATCCGTCTATGTTCGGCACAGATATGAATAACGAGTATCTACAACTTCACCAAAGACTCAAATTCACGATATCTGAACTCTTCAAGCTAAGCCTTAACGGCGTTGATTCCTCATTTCTTCCTGAGGAAAAGAAAAAAAGTATGCGCGAATCATTCACCAAAAAGTATCAAGGCTTACTTGACAAATTCAATGTCTGATTTGACAACGTTCCAGGCAGGTATCTTAGACTAACTTGAATGCGCGCTAACCTTAATTGTTCTTCCGCCAACAGCTCAATGACTACTGCGGAGCACGAATCATGGTTAAGCTACACAAGGCGTCTGCAATGAAAAAATTTGCGAAACCCATTGTTGTAATTAGTAGATGTATCGAGTTTGAACCTGTTAGATGGAACGCTCAAATGATTTCAAGCGAGTTCGTCAAGAAGCTTAAGCCGTACGTTGATTTTATCCCTGTTTGCCCAGAAGTCGAAATAGGGCTGGGTCTTCCACGTGAGACACTGCGGATCATTTCAAGGAACAGTGAATTGAGGCTAATACAATCAGCAACAAATCTTGATTTTACCGAAAAAATGAGAGAGTTTGCTAACCGTTTCCTAGATTCGCTCAGTGAAGTTGATGGCTTCATACTAAAGAGTGGTTCTCCAACAAGCGCATTCAAGGACGCAAGAGTATATCCAAGCACAACCAAGTCAGCGCCGATTGCCAGGGGGTCAGGATTTTTCGGAAGAGAAGTTCTGCAAAGGTTCTCTCATCTGGCAATTGAAGACGAACGCCGTTTACTTAACTCCCGAATAAAAGAACATTTCTTAACAAAACTCTTCACAATTGCAGATTTCAGAGAAGTCAAGAATTCTCATTCCATAAACAAACTCATTTCCTTCCACTCCTACAATAAACTGCTGCTCACAGCTTATAGTCAAAGAGAATTAAGGGTTCTAGGCAGAATAGTTGCATATCAGAAAAAGAAACCGTTTGCGCAGATAATTAATGACTACGCTGTGCACCTATATGATTCACTAAAAAGCCCGCCGAGGCGTGGAGCGAACATAAACGTCATGGCAAAAGGTATGGGATATTTCTCCTCCAAGCTTTCAAAAGAAGAAAAGTCGTTTTTCATTTCCTCCATTGATAAGTATAGAGAAGGAAAGCTTCCACTCAGCGCTGTTTTGAATGTACTGAAGGCTTGGATAATAAGGTTCCATGAAGATTACCTAATGAAACAGACATTCTTTGAACCCTATCCTGAAGAATTAGCAGAAACAGATGTCACTGCTCAAAAAGGCGATCAAAAAGACTATTGGACGTAAAAGACAACTTTCATTCTGCTCAAAGGTTTTTTGTCTTTCTCACATACTCATCGGCATCGAATTTTCTCCTCAAACCATTCTCACTCATGTACCGTATCTTTCCAAAGATCAATCTCTCCTTCCATGGTCTGTCGTTTTTTCCAAAACACCATGCCACACAGGCCTTCGCATCTCTATCAGAAAGCGAGAAGTCGTTTTAAGAACAAGAATTTACCTTGCCATCATAGGCATAGCCGCGCTTTTTATGTGGGCAGGTTTGCTTGTCGGACCAACAGTTGCCATCATTGGCAGTCTCTTGCCTTCTCGATTGTCACTCGGAAAGTCTCAGTTGAAGCCCAGCAAGGCTGAATAATCAAGTCAGCACCCATGATGGGTGAAGAAGACACGAATGAATAGGGAAATTCACGTTCTACGCTCTTACGCAAATCATTGGTTTTCCACAACAGACAAGAGTGCCTTTCCCAGCTTCTAACACTTTGACTTTGTTTCCGCATATTTTGCAAAGATAAACCTCATCAACCTTGGTCATCCTCTCACCTCATTCATTATTTCCGTAAATATTCATTTAACATTTTAGAGAATTTTGTGTGAGTTTAAATAATTGACTATTTTGACCATTGAGCAAAGCTGGTGAATATGGAATGGATAAGTCGCTTGAAAACTTAAAGAACGCATTTGCTGGTGAATACCAAGCGAATCATCGCTATCTGGCTTTTGCCCGAAAAGCAGACGAAGACGGTTTAACACAGGTCGCAAGACTTTTTAGAGCAGCAGCAGAGGCAGAAACTATCCATGCATTTAACCACGCGCGCATAATGGGCGAGGTAAAATCGACCCTTGAGAACTTGGCCATAGCTGTTTCCGGCGAGTCTTTCGAGTATAAGACAATGTACCCTGAATACCTAGACACGGCTAGGAACGAAGGAAATCAACCAGCAGCTTGGAGTTTCGATGTGGCAAACAAAGTTGAAAAAGTTCATGCTGGCTTGTTTTCAAAGGCAATTGAAGCATTAAAGATGGGGAAGAAACTGACCATTACTGACTATCATGTTTGCAGCGTATGTGGAAACACAGTCGAAGGTGAACCGCCAGACAAATGCCCGATATGCGGAGCACCGAAGACAAGATTTTTCAAGGTAGCCTAGACATCAACAATTAACAGTGAAGCTTCTAGCGCGTTGCTTGGAATAATTCCTAGAGTTCTCTTGGACTAACGCGGTCGATGTTGCCCTGTGCTTGCGGAGCTCGTTAGTGGCGATCCCTCACTGCTGAAATGGCTTGGTTTTATTCTTGAACGATTTTGCGAGAAAAACTGTCAGCGAGGATACGATGAGTATCGTTGCTCTGCTGTTGCTATCCGCTTCGATAAGCTATCTCGTATCGGAAGCCATCCTCTCCTTAATTTATGGTTTGATAGTGGGCTTAATTCCTTCTGCTGCGAATTTTCTTTAGCTGCGCTTTGAACTTACTTACCAAGTTCAATTTTTTGATCAACAAGATAGTAATTGTGAACGTAACGACGTAAGTAGCGATTGACAAATAGATGTTACCAGTAAGCTTGTAACCAAAGTAACTCAATATCAACGAGAGAACAAAAGTCCCTTCTGGCAAGGGACTAATCATTATAGCCAAGCCAACAACTAAAATAACGGTGTAGATTACTGATTTAATCTTCTTAAGTGTCGGAGAGCCCAAAAGAGTTCCGCTGGTTAATGTAACCCATTGGTGAGATATAGTTTATGGATCAATTGTAATTATTCTCAGACATATGGTAAGCGTTGATACCGCGCACCAAATGCGAAAATTCCGACTGTGTATTTAAGAAAACAGTGGTCAGGCTGTCGTTTTGCCTACGCCATACGCAGTATGACAAAATCTTTTAAACACCGTTGCGAATATCTATTGAAAGGTGATTCTATGCCGACCGCGTTTGTCTTACTGAACATCGAACAAGGCGCAGACGCTGACGTACTGGAACAGTTAAAGAAAATTGAAGGAGTTGAAGAAGCCTTCAACGTTTATGGAACCTACGATGTTATTGCTAAAGCAAAGGCAGACAGCATGAATAAACTCAACGAAATAGTAACGTCGCGCATCAGAAGACTTAACAACGTTAGATCTACAATAACATTAATGGCAGTTGAAGAAACAAAGTAGCGAATGCTGTTCTCGCGCGCCGTCCTAATAAATCCCTCATTTGGTATACTTGTTTAGTAACACAATATCTCCTTTTTAACGTACCTAGCTGCAACTTTCGCGCGAAAGATCGAGCGATCGATCGATCGCGCGCTATCCTTTCTTGTGTGATTAAAATATTTATGCATATTAGTCCAAACTGTGAACCAAGGCAAACCAAGCAAAATAGCTCAGAAAGGTGTGAATAATGGAACAAACCAAAAAAGAATCTTTGCTCGAGCGTTATTGGAGACTTAGAGGAGAGGCGGACGAATTGTATCAGAGACGAATGAGAGATATCTCCACCGGCGTGCTAGTCCGACTAGTCAATACTGCTTAGGCATATTGCCGCTTGTAACGCGCGCTAGGGTCTGTTGACAAGTTCGCTTCTTAGCAAATGCGCGCAGGTCTACTTGATTATCTTGCCGAATACTTTTACTATTTAGTCCATACAAAACAGCGAAGCAAGGCGTGTTGGACATAGAAGGTGTTAATAGCTTAAGTAAGCTATTCTTCTGTTGATGAGCGTAGGAGGGCAGGTGAGGAAAAGCTTGAA
>CAZADP010000102.1:0-5130 GCA_964483905.1 uncultured Candidatus Bathyarchaeia archaeon
GCTTTTATTTTACTGCTTACATTTTCAATGGAACTTTACTCTAAGAGGGAAGCGGAATGGTGAAAATAGTTGTCGAAAATGATAAATGCACCGGATGCGGCACGTGTGTAGATACCTGTCCGGTGGGCGTGTACGAAATCAAAGAAGGGAAATCTGTTTCTGTAAAGCCTGAAGAGTGCCTAGTGTGCAGAGCTTGTGAAGTCCAATGCCCTGAAAGTGCAATTCAAGTAGTTGAGTAAGCGTAAACTTTTAATTAGAATTCCCCATATTCAAGCTGTTAATCTAAATTCCAAAAAGCTCTCTGAACTTTCTTCACTTTCTTTATAAGTTTTTCACCTTGTATTCTAACACGTTTTTGGGATGCTGGAACCTTGTCATCCATAATGTAAGGGATCCCGCTCATTTTCGCAATGGCTGCCATGGTAATTTTTCCAACAAAATTGAGGCTGTACCCTCCTTCAAGAACAGATACAATCCTCCCCTCGCATACCTCTGATGCTAAATCCAATATTATCTCGTAAACTTCTTGATAACATAATGCTGTTAACGAAAGGTTTGCCACGGGGTCTGTGTAGTGCCCGTCCAGGCCAGCGGATACCAATATCATCTGTGGCTTATACTGGCGTATTATAGGAGCTGCAATTTCCTTTACCGCCATGAGATAGAGTTGATGGTCCGTTCTAAAGGGCAATGGAATGTTCACATTATACCCTATGCCCTCACATTCCCCGATCTCATCTACGAAGCCTGTCCCCGGAAAGTCACGAGGGTCCTGATGCAGGCTAATGTATAAGACCTTATCAGTTTCGTAGAAAGCTTCTTGTGTGCCATTTCCATGATGCGCATCTATATCCAATATTAGTACCCTCTTCAGCCCGAATTCCCTAAGCAAGTATTTGGCGGCTATTGCAACGTTGTTAAAAATGCAGAAACCATATGCACGAAACTTTTCAGCATGATGCCCAGGCGGACGAACCAAAGCAAAAGCATTTTTAAATCTCTTTTCCATCACAAGTTTGACAGCTTTGATTGTTCCGCCTATAGCGCAGAGGGCAACTTCAAAGCTTTTGGGAGAGACTACAGTGTCTCCTGAATCTAGGACGCTGCCTCCACATTTGCAGATGGCCTCAACAAGTTTGATGTATTCTCTAGCGTGGACAAGTTCAACGTCTTCCCAGCAAGCTTTGTTCGGTTCTACGAACTCCCAATTTCTTCCTTCTGCAAGTTCTCTCCTCTTTAATTCATTTATGATTGCACGAAGACGTTGCGCTGATTCCGGGTGGCCTCTACCGGGATTATGCTGATAGTACTTTGGCGAAAAAATGACAGCTGTTTTATTCATGCTATGCCATCTTCTTGAAGGTTGTTTGGAATATTCTCTGTACGTATTCTTTCATGGATAATCCTTCTCTTTTGGCTAGTTTTTTGAGGGCTTTGGTTGTACCTGTTGTGTACTGTATTGCTCTTTTCGGCTTTCCAACAATAAGTTCTGGAAGCCCAAGATTTTTGGCAACTCGCCTCAATACGAGTTTTCTCAGCATATCGCTTGGGGATTCTATTTTTAGCTCTAAGGGTAAATCCATGGCGAATTTTGCTATTTGGTATGTTGCAAAGGGCATCCGGAGTTCCACGTTGTGAAAATTGCAGATTTTAGAATCCCTTTCGAAGTTAGCTTCATACATACTGAAAATGTCATTAAGAATTGTTCGTTGCACTCTTTCACTCCCACATCGTGCATAATCTTTTAAGTATCGCGCGTAGCCTCCGAAGAGCTCGTCCGCACCTTGACCAGCCAACATAACTTTGAATTGCATGTCCGCCGCCTTTTCCGCCGCCCAATAGAATGGGATTCCTATGCTTGCCATGACAGGACTTGGCTCCTCAATCAGCCACAGAACACTTGGAAGAACTCTTTCCACATCCTTCTCGTTATACACGAAAACATGAATTGGCATCCTCAGTTTTTCTGCCGCTTTTTTGGCGTATTCAATCTCCGGCTGATTCGTCAAGCTTATGTGGATTAGATGCGCATTTACACCTGCAACCTTAGCCAGAAACGCCGTTAGGCCGCTATCTAACCCTCCTGAAAAGGCTATTGCAACCTCCTTCAACCCTGAAACTCTTTCTTTTATTGAATGTCGTAAAAGCGTTTGAAGCTTTTTAACCGCTTTTTGCATGGTTATGTGCTTGGCCCCTGCATAAGCAAGCGTTTTTGCAGGTCTAAATTTAGAACCATGTGCATTGACGAGGGCTACGTGTCCTGGGGGAAATGATCTTGCCTTTGTCATTCCAATTTTCCATAATGCCTTTAATTCAGACGCTAAAGCCGCCACTTCTGTGCTCTCGCCATAATAGAGCGGACTGACGCCCATTGCGTCTCTCCCCACAATGAGCTTTTCTGGCTCGGCGAGCACTAAGGCAAGACCAGCGTCAGTCTTTTTAATAATGGTATTAATAGCTTCTTCGTGGCTTTGAGGCAATTTTCTGGCGACATCTTCGATGTAAGAGATTTCTTTAATTGTTGGATAGATTCTTCCCTCGCAGACCAGCGTTGCATTTTCCAATTTAATCGGTTGAGGCCTGTCCGACGCAAGAATTTTAGAAAACGCATGCCCGATCACTACAGAAGATTTTATGTCTTGGTTCCGCAAAGCTTCAATGGACTTTTCGATTTTCACAGTTATGGGTGATCCTATCCCAAATGCTTCAACGTTTCTAAGTTTTAAAATTTCGAGCATGGTAACTGCTGTTTCTGCGGCGTCTTCGCCCTTTTTGTTTAGAACAGCGACTATTGCTCCCATGGAAGAAATACCTTTAGGTTAAGCTGCTATTGTATTGAGTGGGGTAAAACATTAATCTTTAACCATCTTATCTTCTTGCGCGGAGGGATAAGGCTTGACAATTCTGCCCATTGACGCAGGACCAATTGAGACGGGCCGTTATGGGACAACCGAGATGAGGAAAATCTTTGAGGTGGAGATGCGCGTTCAGAAAATGCTTGATGTAGAAGCCGCCTTGGCGTGGGCGCACACTGAGGTCGGCAACATACCCAAAAAGGATGCAGAAAAAATTGCCGCGATGGCTTCCTTGAAGCATGTCAAATTGAGCCGCATAAAAGAGATTGAACGTGAAATAAAGCATGATGTTGCTGCTCTTGTTAGAGCCTTAGCTGAAGTATGCGGACCAAGTGGGGGATACGTTCATCTTGGAGCAACAAGCTACGACATCGTGGACACGACTAATGCTCTTCAACTAAAAGAAGCTTTAGAACTGATTGAGAAAAAGCTAGATGATTTTGAGAAGGTTCTGATGGATAAGGCTTTGCAATACAAAAGCACAGTGATGATCGGCAGAACGCATGGTCAGCACGCCTTACCGATAACCTTGGGTTTTAAGTTTGCGGTTTGGATGCGTGAAATTTCAAGGCACCTTCAAAGACTGAGGCAATGCAAAGAACGTGTACTGGTGGGAAAAATGAGCGGTGCCGTAGGGACACAGGCTGGTTTAGGCGTGCATGCCACGAAGATACAGGAGATTGTCATGAAACGGATAGGGATTAGGCCCGCTGAAATTTCCACTCAAATCGTGCAGCGAGATCGCCATGCCGAACTCATATGTTTGCTGGCTATGATTGCATCTACGCTTGACAACTTTGCCACAGAAATACGGGAGTTGCAGAGACCTGAAATCGGAGAGCTTTTCGAGCCTTTCGAGGTGGAGAAGCAGGTTGGAAGCTCAACTATGCCGCATAAGCAGAATCCAGAGATCTGTGAAAGGATTTGCGGCTTAGCCAGAATCGTTAGAAGCCTTGTTATTCCAACATTGGAGAATGTTGTAACTTGGCATGAAAGGGATTTAACACAATCTTCAGCAGAGCGCTTCATCCTTCCCGAGACATGCATTCTGGTTGATTACATGCTTTTCTTAATGAACAACATTGTAGCCAATCTGCATGTTGATGAACAGCGCATGTTGAGAAACATTGAACTAACCCAAGAACGCACGATGTCTGAAGCCGTAATGATAGCATTAACAAAGAAAGGCATGAACCGTCAAGAGGCTCATGAGCTCCTCAGAAAACTGACCATAAAAAGCGAAGCCAAAAAAGGGCATTTCAGAGAGATGCTTCTCGCAGACAAGATTATTTGTGAAAAACTTAACGAAAAAGAAATCGACGAAGCATTAAATCCGAAAAATTATTTGGGTACCGCATTAAAGCAGGTTGAGCTCATGGTCAAAAAGACCGAAAGAGAGCGCAAGATTAGGGGATTAGTTAAGTAAATAATACGGTAAAAAATCTGTTAAATCAAATAGAGAAAAATAATATGTGTGAAAAAGAACGTGTTCATATTGCAGCTTGTGGAATTTGCTGCAGCACTTGTGGGCTATTTGTCAACGGAATTTGTCTTCCATGCGGCTGTGGTCTCCCAGAAGATAAAGCAGTTTTGGAAAGGAAAATGGCTGAACAGATAAAAAACCTAGGGAAAATCTGCTCGAAGCTTCAGTGTGTGATTAGTAAAAGCATTGGTTATTGCATGAGAGACTGCTCAGAGTTTCCATGTAAAATATATAAAGAAACGATGTTCCCTTACTCTGAAAGGTTTCTCAATATGTATGAAAGAAGAAAGAGATAAATTAAGCCAACTTCGCACCATGAGTTCGTGATGTTTAGTATTCCGTTAGTGCTTTCTGTTTCCATTCTTCTTCTTTTTCGAGTTTTTCCCATGCTTCTTTCTTTACGAAGCCTCCGACTTGTTCCTTAATCTTTTTGGCTAGTTTTGGTCCTATGAGTGGCAGATTAATCAAGTCTTCCAGTTTTGCGATTTTTATGTCTTCTATCGTTTTGTATCCTGCATTGAATAGTATGCGTCCTCGGACTCTACCAACCCCTTCCAGCCTAATAATAGGCAATAGTTCCTTCTTTATTCCCTTCTCTACTCTTTCCATAAGTTGAGTAGTCTGCGGCAAGACCTGCTTGTTTCCGAAAAGGGTTGCCAATTCATGAGCGGCATAAAGCAGCCATTTCGCATTCTCGATTGTTCTATAAAGATCACCTGGTTGAGCTCTGAACTTTTCGATTATTTCGTCTTCGCTTATCTCTTCAATCCACGCTTTCAAAACCATAGCTGT
>CAZADP010000103.1:0-3729 GCA_964483905.1 uncultured Candidatus Bathyarchaeia archaeon
TATTGCGAATGCCCAGTCAAGTAGTTCAGGCGCGCTTACATCGAACAAGTCTTGGAAAGCAGGAGTATAAAGCACCAAGAGCTGAAGACCTAGCGATGAAAGTATCGCGTACCATAGGAATTTGTTCTTGAAGACGCCCACTTTGAATACGGGGTATTTTAGTGAGCGGGCAGATATTGCATTAACTAGTTCCATCAAAATCATGGCCGTCAGCAACTGTGTTCTCGCCTCGATTAACTGATGTGGGCTTTCCCATGGTCTGTAGTAGAAATATCCAAACAAAAGCAAAGCAGTCATGAGAACTGGGACCGCTGTTAGATAGATTTTGACGTCGCGTGTAAACACGCTTTCGTTTGGGTTCCTCGGTTTCCTTCCCATCAAGTCTGGGTCCCCTGGATCAACTCCTAAAGCTATGGCTGGCAAGCCATCTGTTGTCAAGTTTACCCACAAGAGCTGAATGGCCGTTAGAGCCACCAAGGGCGAAAACTTTGGATTTTGACTTGGATCAGAACTATAAGCTGCGCCCGCTATGTATGGGACACCAACCATAACTATGAACATCACGAGTATTTCCATGACGTTACATCGCAGCAGATACGTCAAGTATTTTTTGATGTTATCATACACTTCTCGTCCTTCTTTAACAGCCTTAACAATTGACGCGAAGTTGTCATCTGTCAAAACCATGTCTGACGCTTCTTTCGTAACTTCTGTGCCTGTGATTCCCATCGAAACACCTATGTCCGACAGTTTCAGTGCTGGTGCATCGTTTACTCCGTCTCCAGTCATTGCAACAACGTATCCTTTGGCTTTCCAAGCCTTGACAATTCTCATCTTATGCTCTGGGGAAACTCTGGCGTAAATTACAATTTTTTCAACTATTTCATTCAATTGCTCATCACTCATCTTGTCCATTTCGACACCAGTAAGCACCTTCCCTTCCTTTTCGTTTTCGCTTATCAAGTTGAGTTCTTTTGCTATGGCGATCGCTGTTAATTTGTGGTCGCCGGTTACCATGACGGCATGGATTCCGGCTTTTCTGCAGAGATAGATTGCGTCTTTAACTTCTACGCGTGGGGGGTCGATCATTCCCATGATTCCGACGAAAATCAAGTCGTTCTCAATTTTCTCATCAAAGGTCTTCGCAGACTCTGGGAGCTCTTTAAACGCGAAACCTAAGTTCCTCAGAGCCTGCGACGCCATGTCTTCATTTACTTTAAGTATCTTTGTTCTGTCTTCTTCAGTTATTCTTCGTATTTTTCCTTTTTCAAAGATTTTTGTGCATCTCTCTAGAACTATTTCAGGTGCGCCTTTTATGTAGGCTACTTTCTTTTTTCCAGAAATGATGTGAATGGTAGTCATGCGCTTTCTTTCCGAAGAGAACGGAACCTCGCCTATGCGTGGTGTTTCCTTTTCGAGTTCTTCCTTCCACAATCCAGCCTTAGCTGTTGTCACGACCAACGCGCCCTCCGTCGGATCACCTCTAATGGTCCATCTTTCGCTTTCTTTCTCTAGCTTCGCGTCGTTGCATAGTGCTGAAATCTTTAAAAGTGTGATGAGTTCCTCTTCGGTTGGGTCGATTTTTTTGTCTTCAAATATGAAGTCTCCTTCCGGTTCGTAGCCCACACCTGAAACTTTGATTGCCTTGTCATTCACATACATTCTTTGAACAGTCATTTCGCCTTTGGTCATCGTTCCCGTTTTGTCGGAACATATGACGCTTGTGCATCCTAAGGTTTCGACTGCTGGGAGCCTTCTGACTATCGTGTTCACTTTAGCCATTCTGTACATTCCGATTGCAAGTGCCCCTGTTACGATGGCAGGTAAAGCTTCTGGAACCGCAGCAACGGCTAAGCTTACACCCCACAAAATCATGTCAATAGGGCTGCGTCCTTCGACCATGCCAATGACGGCTACCGTCAGACAAACTGCTATTGACAAGATTCCAATCCATTTCCCTACAGATCCCATTCTCTTTTCAAGAGGAGTCTCTTCCTCTTCTGTCATTTGAACCATTTTGGCTATTTTTCCGAACTCTGTGTTCATTCCAGTTGAGGTGACAACAGCTTTTCCGCGTCCATAGACAACAACAGTTCCGGTAAAAACCGTGTTTCGCTTGTCAGTAAGTGGTGTGGCTTCAGGTAAGGAATCAACATCCTTATTCACGGGGGTGGATTCGCCTGTTAACGGAGCCTCATCTGCTTTCAAGTTAATCGTTTCAATAAGCCGGGCATCTGCAGGAACCTTATCACCTGTGTATAACAGAACAATGTCGCCCGGAACGATCTCGCTCGTTTGAACCTTAACCTCTTTTCCATCACGTAAAACCATGGCCGTCGGGGCGGTCATCTTTTTTAGAGCCTCTAAGGCCTTTTCAGAACGGTATTCTTCCACAAATCCGAGGATTGCGCAGGCCAAGACTATTGCGATGATGACAACCGCGTCAGTCATTTCCCCGAGATAGATCGAGAGTCCTGTTGCAATCAACAGTATAACGATAAGTATATCTGCGAACTGTTCGATGAAAAGTCTTATCGGGGATATCCCTTTTTCCTTCTTTAACTCGTTAGGTCCAAATTCTTGAAGACGTTTCTGCACTTCTTCTTGGCTTAAACCGGTTTCTTTGGCGTTTAAAGCGTTCAAGACCTCTTTAGTTTCCATCGCATGCCAAGGTTTTGACAGGTCCTCCACCCCATTTCCAGCAGCATAAACTACATCTTGTTTAAAAACATTAGTTATAATCTTTTCTCATGTAGAAGCAAGGGTTGGCGAATAAGTTTATAAGAGCATTCGCAAAACAGTCTAGAGGCATTAAGGTTAAATGGGAGAAAAATAGGAGAAGTGAAATGATGGTGATTGAACCATGGTTAATAGCGCCGTTATCTGCCCTAATCTCGATTGTAGTAGGCTTATACTTCTATCGTTATGTTGACAAACAGGACAGCGGAACGAAAAAGATGCAGGAAATTGCCTTTGCGATAAAGGAGGGCGCAGATGCCTTTCTAAGGAGGGAATATACAACATTGGCAATATTTGTAGTGATTGTAGCCACGTTATTATGCGTGTTGTTGCCATCACCTTTATGGCTGACTCAAGAACCATTGAAGAATGTTCAATTGACAGTTGCGTATATGTTTGGTTCTTTTTGTTCAGCTCTAGCAGGCCTTTTGGGTTTGAATATCGCAACAAAGGCGAATACAAAAGCAGCTAATGCTGCGAAAGAAGGCCTGAACAAGGCTTTTCCTATAGGTTTTCGTGGCGGAGCTGTTATGGGTTTAGCGGTTGTCGGTGCTGGTTTAATTGGAATTAGCATTGTTTATGCGATCACTGGGGACCCGGAAATAATCTTAGGTTACAGCTTTGGTGCGAGTTCTCTTGCGCTTTTTGCTAAGGCTGGCGGAGGTATTTACACGAAAACCGCTGACATCAGCGCAGATTTGGTGGGTAAAGTGGAATTGGGTATTCCTGAGGATGACCCGAGAAACCCGGCGGTTATAGCTGACAATGTGGGCGACAATGTAGGCGATGTTGCTGGCATGGGTGCTGACCTGTTTGACTCATACGTGGCAAGCATCGTTGCAGTCATGATCCTTGGGCAGGCTCTTGATCTCCTCGCAGGTTCTGCAGGATTATATACGCGGATTCCGCTCGTATTTGCTGGTTTGGGCATTCTGTCAGCAGTCTTGGGAGCGTTGACGGTTAGGGTTAGTAAGCATGGGAGTCCTGGTA
>CAZADP010000103.1:3829-5120 GCA_964483905.1 uncultured Candidatus Bathyarchaeia archaeon
GAAAGGGCTGGAGGAAACATATCTTTTGATCTTATGAACCCACTGGTTTTGTTGGGTGCGCTTATTGGTATTGCCATGCCTGCCGTGTTTTCAGCGATGGTCATGCTTGGGGTTGGCAGAAATGCTTTCAGAATGATTGAGGAGATTAGAAGGCAGTTCAGAGAGATTCCAGGATTGAGAGAGGGGAAAGAGGGCGTTAAGCCAGACTATGCGCGGTGTGTTGACATTGCTACTAGAGGAGCTTTGCGGGAGCTCATGCCTGCAAGCATTGTTGCGATTGGTGTGACTTTGATAGTGGGCTTTGTTGGCGGGATTCAAGCTTTAGGTGGCTACTTGGCAGGCACAATATTCTCAGGGTTGCTTTTCGCTTTGTTAATGGCTAATGCCGGCGGTTTGTGGGATAATGCCAAGAAGCTAATTGAGTCTGGGGAACATGGCGGCAAGGGTTCGGATGCGCATAAAGCTGCTGTTGTCGGCGACACTGTAGGCGATCCGTTTAAGGATACAGCGGGGCCTTCTCTTAATACTATGATTACTGTGATGTCTCTGGTTGCTTCACTGTTCGCTGTACTAATAGCAAACAATAACTTGCTAAAGTTCTTAGGTCTGTAGGCTTTCGCCTATGGCCCCTTTTATTATCTTAATCCTTCGGTTTGTATAGAAACTCGCTCAGGACATGTTTTGGGTCAATAGCTTCAAAATAGTGGCGCCGGGAATGGGATTCGAACCCATGCGAACCCAAAGGTTCACAGGCTTACTTGCTGGGAACAATGCTCCAAACAAAAGCGCATTTTCGTTTTCCTTTTACGGAATCAACATTTTTTCCAATCATTGTTACGCTCTTGCGTGCTTTCAGATCGTTCAAATGTTGTTTAACAGTTGAGCCAGAGAGACCCAGTTCGTAGGATAATTCGCGAACCGTTTTAGGTTCTTGTCTCAGAGAGGCTAATATCTTTCTTTTAGCAACGTCTTGTGGATACTTTGGTCCAGTATAAAGAGGTCGTAACAGATGCTTCCATGCGACGTCTCTGATTTTGTCTGGAAGTGGACCAATTTTCTCATATAATGGCGATCTGGCGTCAACTTTAATCGTGAATCCGTATTTTGTCTGTTTTAAGGCGCGTTTGGTCCTGAATGTATCTGCTAGGTTCCAATGCTTGGCGATGTCAAATAGATATTTCGCTGTTTCCTCATCGTTGTAGAAAATCTCGATTTTGTTTGTTAGAATACTGCCTTCATCAAGCAGTGCCTGTCCCACAATGGCATAGGCTAACTCTTCGTTCTGTAGCGC
>CAZADP010000104.1:0-5067 GCA_964483905.1 uncultured Candidatus Bathyarchaeia archaeon
CAACACCGTACATTTTTTAGCCGCAAAAGAAAAAAATCACACTTATGAACATGCAGATACATCGCTAACTGTTAAAAGCAGCAGTATTTGCCCATCAAATGAAAAGGTATGTTTAAAAACAAAACCTTCAATGAACTTTTTATATAATTGAACATTGAAACATTTCTCCATCAACAAAAGCCTCATAGACTTCCCAACAAAAACGGAACTTCCAAACACATCCTCCGTAGCCTTCGGAAACTCGTGGAAGAAGAATGTTTAAACTTCTCGCATTCTGTTTCAACTTCTAATTCAGAATTAGAATAAAATTTAAATATTTATATCCAACCTAAAATGTTAAAACGTGAATAAACATGACGGCGTTGACAATTCTCGTTGGCGGTGAAAGGTTGGAAGGAAAAATATTGAAGAGGATGCACGAGAGAATAATCAAAAACTTCATGGACATAATAATTCTGGCCGAGCTGCGAAACGGACCAGTAAGCGGCTACGACGTGATCTCCTTCATCCACAACAAGTTCCACCTTCTCGTTAGCTCAGGCACAGTCTACTCGCTCCTATACTCGCTAGAAAGAAACGGACTAATCGAGGGAACATGGAACGAAAGAAAAAGAGTCTACAAACTCACAGAGAAAGGGAGAAAAACAATAGAAACAATACTAGGCGCAAACGACAAAATCAAAAACTTCATAACAAACCTCCTAAAAGTCCAACTCTCCCCCTAAAACTTTTTAACAAAACCAAACAAATCGAAATACTAAAGAACACCTTCCCAAATCTTCTAAAACCGAAAGAAAGCAAGTAGTGGGCCCGTAGCTCAGTAAGGATAGAGCACCGGGCTTTTAAGTGCACAAGCGCCCACAAAGCAACCCGGGGGTCCCGGGTTCAATTCCCGGCGGGCCCGCCATCCGCGGTGCGCATTTGTCCTGTTCTAAGGGCATTTACTGTGTCCTGGCGAATGAGCTCTCTCAGGGTTTTGCTTAGTATCTGGAGCTCGCTCTCGGGCTTGGGCAATAACTTGAAGAATACGTTTGGAAGGTAAGCGAATTGTCTATAAACGGCTAATGCGGTTTGCGCAAATCATAAATATCTACTGATGACCTTAATTCTTCAAAGGTGAGCTGATTTGTCAGAAAGCGTGCCAACTGGAATTCAAGGGTTAGATGAGTTGATAAGCGGCGGTTTCCCTAGGGGAAGAGTTATTCTGGTATTAGGAGGACCAGGCACGGGGAAAACCATTCTTGCAGCTCAATTCTTATACAAAGGAATTTCTGAATATGGCGAAAACGGAATCTTTGTGAGTTTAGACGAAAGTCAGAACCACTTCTATTCTGAAATGATGAAGTTTGGATGGGATTTCAAGAAAGCAGAGGAAGAGGGCAAGTTTCTCTTCGTAGATGCCACCAGATTATCCAGAGTGGCTCTGCTCAAGGAAAAAATGCTAAAAGAAGAAACCAGTAGTTTGCGGGGAAAGCAGTTACAAATTGATAGGTTGATTGAGGAACTGCAGGCCAAAATCCAACAGATTGGTGCTAAACGGGTTGCGCTGGACACGCTCGCATCGCTTTTCTACCGATTCCTTGACCCCGTCGAGCGAAGAACCGCGAGTGTGGATCTGATCGAATCCTTGTCAGACCTAGGAACCACCACTGTGGTTACCACAGAGTTGAGCTACTTGGGTCTAGAACGAAATATGATGGATGAAGAATTCCTTGTTCACGGAGTCATAATGATGCAAACTTTGTTTTCGGGAGGAACTACGACAAGAGCCTTACAAGTTGAAAAAATGAGAGGCGCGAATGTTAACCCAAACCTTGTGCCATACACAATAGACAAAAACGGGATCGAGATTTTCCCAGCAATGTCCGTGTTCAGAGAAAAATGAGCGCCATAGCGAAAATGGTGCCATACCCCTCAGTTTCGAATTGCCGAATTAATATTTCCTTGTCCACCTCTATTCATTCTTGATGAATGGTATCTCTTGAGCGAGTATCGCGGCGTTGGAAGGAGAGCAATACAGAGAGCAGAATGGGTGACACCCGGGGCAAGCCCAGTCAAGAAAATTGTTAGAAAATCAAAAAAGATGCAGAGCGCATAGCCGAACAATTAGAATAGGACTTCTTTCTTTCTTTTTTCGCTAACGAATTTATATAATTGCCGCTTTTGTACCATGCTGGCTTTCCAGTGACGAAAAGGGTGGCGGCCGCCTCAATGTTAGCAACTTGGGATTTCACGTCAATTTCTTTGCTGAAGATGTTGCCGCCGAAGATGACATCGTTTCTGAATCCATGACGCAGATGCATCAAATCTGAATCGCTAAACTGAAAATTGAATTTTTTCCAAAAAGCCTCTTCTCCGCGAGATTCTTCCGACGAATAGTACGTCCAGGGGCAGTTCATCCAAGACAACATGGCGTAACCCTCCGCCTCCGCGAATGGGTCAGCTTGAGGTTTTTCCCACGGATGATGGAGATTAAAGCAATGGCCCAGCTCGTGAACGTAGATAAATAGCCGCATTCTTTTTTCTTCGGCGCTTCCCCACCCCGTTGCGCTTTGGAAAACTGCACATCCTCTCCTCTTCTTTTTTTTACGGTCTATCATAATTCCATTTATGTTCGACATCACGTACTCATTCGCAGATAAAAGCCAGACCTTCCATTGAGGCTGGTCTTTCAACAACGTAAAATGCTTAAGCATAGCCTCATGCAGTTCACTGTCTGTCCATATTGAACCTTCTCCTGGGATTCCTTTGGGAGGAGAAACTGAATCCTGCTTTTCTTTTACGATTATTATCTCAATTCCAGCTTCTGCAAAAGCATCGCTTATGCTAATTGGGTGCGACCGATGTGGAGACGGAGAAAAAAGATCTGTGGTATCATAAGGTTCCAAGGGCACAACACCTTGTTCATAATCGTGTTCCAGTTGAACGCTTCTGAAGTACTCTGATGCATATTTGCATAGAAAATTTGAGTTGTAGCCCGAGCTAATAGGCCATTGAACAACCGCTTCTAGCGGACGAGAATTTACAGGTATTGTAACCTGAATGTCTGAGAAGTGGACCAAATCAGAACTGAATTTTCCCTTTTCACCGATCAATAGGATTTCTTTAGTCGAGGTTTCTTTTTTCTTGACTCCTTGGAACGTGAATGAACCTAAATACTTTGGGATTTTTCCAGATTTTGAGAAAATATCGCCACTTATGATATTTAACGGACGCACTCCATCCACGTCAACCCGCAATTCCAATTCAGTACTTTTGGCTTTTCTTTCCGCTGGGCTGGAAAAAACCTGTTTGTAAAGCCCACTTATTCTCTGATCCATAGTAAATCTTCTCCCCTTCTTTTCCACCATCCCTTTTTCTACGTTTCAGGCCAAAAAATAGGTCTTGTTGACCAAGCCGATGAACATCGAAACTGTTGACCTTAATGGGTCGTAGAATGCCTCTTTGTTCTTGCAACGTTCTTCGAGGATCTTCCCATATTCATGTCTCCATGTCGTATCAAATGATTGCAGGTCGTTTCTTTCTATAGCTTGAGCAGCTAATTCTCCTCCCCATAGCGCATAAAGGATCCCACCCCCAGATATCGGATCAACATGTCCCGCGGCATCTCCAATTAAGATCCAGTTTTCGCCAGCGCACGGAAGTCTAAAGAATTCAGGATTGCTCGCGGACGGGAGCATCGCGGCGTATCTTGAATTAGGTTTGATTCCAGGATAACGGCAATTGATGAAGTCGTCCAGAAGTTTTCTGAGCATGCTTCCGTATTTGAGTTCACTCCCAATGCCTATGTTGGAGTAGCCCTTTCCTGGGAAAACCCAGATGTAGCCAGGTATTTCGGCAAGGAATTTGATTGTTGCTTCGTTTTTTGCGAGGTTGGATGTTAGGTAACCGAAGGTCAATGCAAGGTTTTCTCTGGAAATTGGACCTATTGTTTTGCGACGAACTACACTGTTCACTCCGTCGGCCCCAACCAGTATTTTTGTCGAAAGTGTGGTCTTATTTGTTAACACATTCCATTCTTTTCTTTTCTTTTGAACATCCAGCACTTTTTCTTTAGCCATTTTCGCCCCGTTTTGAATGGCCATTTCAAGTATTCCTTGATCAAAGGATTGCCTGGAAATGCAGAATCCATTTTCAAGACCTTCAGTCATTACTTGAGTGTCTACGCATGAGATGATCTTGAAGTTGCCAAAGGTGAAGCCCTTTGAACGAAACTCTTCCACAAAAGGAAACTTCTTTAGAACGAGGGGCGAAATCCCACCACCACATGGTTTTTCTCTCGGATGAGAATGATCGAGAATAACGGGTTCCATACCTTGCTTCGCGAGGTTAAAAGCGCAGTAAGCTCCTGCGGGTCCACCACCCACGATTATAACGTCCTCAACACGTTTCATAATTGTCATTTAGCCAAGATAATATAAATAATCACGCTTTTTCTGGAGAAATCTGACTTCTGCGCAATTTGAAATGTATGGGTGGGCTCAAGAATCGCGTTGGAAAAATGAGAAAAATAGTGCTAATTACTTAGAAAGTTGCGCGTATTAACTAAAACAGTATTAAGATCCACTGCGTGAATTATTACGGGGTGTTCACGATTTCAAACGACAAGGTAGCTGATTACAAAGAGTTGAACACGGTTATTAGAGAAAGAAGCGAGAAGATTCTTAAGAAGTTCGGTCAAGTAGCAGTCTCGCACGTGAGAGACCCAAAACTACTGGCAGCATTGGAGGACGTCAAAAGGTATTGGAGAGACTTGAACAGACCGACTCTGACTTCTTTTTCTTGCGAAGCTGTTGGAGGCGACCCTGAAATGGCAGAGAACGCAGCACTCATGCTTACTCTTGCCTCCTCGGGATTCGGAATACATGATGACATCTTAGACAAATCATCAAACAAGCACTTAAGAATGACAATTTTGGGACTTCATGGAGCCGACACCGCTTTGTTGGTTGGTGACCTCCTTATCGTGAAAGCTTGGTCCATAGCTCAAAGAATGATTAGGAAAACCTCTAACCCAGCTAAAATTGCCGATGTGCTTGAGGCGTATGGAAAATTATCTGTGGAAAT
>CAZADP010000105.1:0-4985 GCA_964483905.1 uncultured Candidatus Bathyarchaeia archaeon
TGCAAAGATCCATCGATTTCTACACGAAATTGCTTGGCATGAAGGTCACAGGTAGGGGCAAGATTGAGCAAACCAAAGGGGAAACCGTTGGCCTAGAAAGCGAGAAAGGTGGTTTCATTTTGGAACTGAACTATTATGGAGAAAATAGTCCCTACAATACAGAATACACTGTGGGAGAAGGATTGGATCATCTCGCCTTTAAAGTCGATAACTTAGACAAAGCTCTGGAAGAAGCCCGATTAGCAGGACACCGAACTATCTTGGAAATGAAGGCAGATGGTGGTAGATGGGCGTATATAGAGGATCCAGACGGAATCTGGATCGAACTTTACTAGCGTGCAGTGAAAGCTAAAAGCTGAGGCATGGCCTTTAAGACTTCTTAGGATGCCTTTCTTCGTTTAGAGTAGAATATTAGGAGGACCATTGTTCTGTCTGGCAAGTTTGCTGTCACTGGCTGTACTTCTTTCACGTCAAGCTCAGTCTTCTCAGCCCATTCATTAAAGTCGGCTTCCACTTTTTCTCCAACTCTCGGAGTAAGACCATAAGGACCGAAAACTTTTACCTTCAAAGCCATGAGATCTTTCACCACTTTTCTTTCTAAGAAATCTTCATAACACCTTTAAATTAATATTTTCTAATAAAGCAAGAATGGTCTCCAGCGGCCAAAATCAGTGGATATCTGGCGCGACGATATGGAAAAGCATACGTGCTGTTAATTGGAATGCTTTTGTCGGTAGGCTATGATTGCCACTAGTGTTGTTATTATGAATAATGGTAAAACAAGGATTGATGGAAATTCTGGAATTACAGTGATGGTTACATAGACTATATTGCTATCGAGACTTGTAATTCCGTAGTTATCCATCACGATAAGAGTTGCGTTATACGTGGCTTTTGAGGCATATTTGTGTGTGACGACAGGAAAGGTTGTCCAACTGCTGTTTGTTCCATCTCCAAAGTCAAAGAAATAATAGTCTATCCGCCTGTCATCGGTCGAATTGGAAGCGTCAAATGTGACCGTTTCGTTCATGTCCACAATGCTATGGTCAACTGAGAGTGCAGCTATCGGGCGCTCGTTGATATGACCTTGGGGGGAAGTGTGGAATGGGATGAAGTCCAAATCTGTTCCATCACCATTGACAGGGTTGCCTTCTCCCTCTGGGTTCAGGGATGAATGATATGGTCCAGTTGGATGTCCCCAATAGTTGCGCTCAGCATTTACAGTCGCACCGTTAGCCACGTTCATCCCATAAGAATTATCGTAGATGTCATTGGATTGGGCAAGATTGTTTGCTGTTTTCGAGTAATTGACTCCATATATATTGTAGCTGATAGAATTATTATTGACGTTTGATCTTATCCCTCCACTAGTCCAGACACCAAAATAGTTTCCAGAAATCGTATCGTCTAAGATGTAAAGATCAAACGCTGACTCTGAATTGTGATTCTTAGCCTCTACGTGTATTCCTTTGTCGCCATTTGATGACAGAATATTGCTGATTATTTTGACATCGTGAGCATAGCTATCCTCAAAGCCATAGCTATTGATGTACATTCCTGTTCCATTGCTTAACAGAACTGTGTTTCCTGACACCGTAATGTCGTGGACATAGCTGTATTCTTGGCTTTTACTGAATAGTTTTATTCCATCTACGTCATTGCAAAATACTCTATTAGTCGATATGGTGACATTGTAAATATGAGTGTAGCTCCATCCACCTCCAGCGTCAGTAGCCTCACTATGCAGGTTTGTTCCCGTTCCACCATTTGAAGAAATAAGATTATTTAAAACCGTGACATTGTAAATGTAGCCATAGCCAGATCTGGTATTGCTGTCACTGTGGCCTTTACTGTGCAGGTTTATGCCAGCGCCATCATTCTCTGAAAGACTATTATTTGAAACAATTACGTTGTAAATATAACCGTACCCGTCACCAAAAACGCACTCGCCGTAGCTGTCTAGACTTATAGCGGTTCCACCATTGGATGAAAGCGTGTTGTTAGATACAATTACGTTGTAAATATGGCTATGTCCGACGCTGAAGGGGCTGTAGCTGCTACCCTGGCTGTGCAGATCTAATCCATTACCTTTGTTGAAGCAAACTGTATTGGATGAAATCGTAGTGTTAGAGAGGTAACCGCGTCTATCGGTGCCTTCTCCATAGCTGTGGAGACTTATGCCTGCTCCACCATTTGTTGAGACAGTGTTGTTTGAAAAAACAATCCTATCAATAACAGCATTTCCACTAGAAGCATGACTGTAGACGTATATTCCGCTTCCTTCGTTTGAATGTATGTAGTTGTCAGAAACGATCATGTTGTAGGTGTACGCATTACTGCCGGAAGCATCACTGGATACATATATTCCGTGTCTTTCGTTGGAATAAATATGATTGTTTGAAACAATGATACCTGAGTGGATTTCACCAGTTGTTGCTAAACCATCTTTATTCTGTCTTATCGTGTTTCCTTTCATGAGTACGTGGCTTTCACCTATGAGATGTACACCGCTTTCAGAACATTCGTGGATTTCATCGTCTTCAATAATTGCCTCGCCGGTACTTTCAAGGGTAATTCCATGAATAGCGTACTCCACTTTTACATGTTTGACTAAAAACTGCTCGCCCGTGCCTCCTTTGAACTTTATTGTGTCCCATGCTCCGGCACTGGGTGAAGCGCGGCTTGACGTAAATATAATTGGGTTATCGTCTGTTCCTGTAGCATTTAAACTTCCCTCAACTATAAGTGAAAAGCTGTCAGCAAACTGAACACGGACGCCAGGCAGTATGGTTAATGTTACAGCAGGGTCAACATATGTCGTGTTAACTACTCGGTACATATCTACAGGTGCCCATGTGGTGTCGGAAGTTATGTGCCCTTCAATCCAGATAACGGCTTTTGCTGTAGGTAGGCGATAACACGAAACTATTCCCAAGAATCCAAAAACTACGAGAATCAAAATGGCTAGTTTTCTACGCATATTGCATCATTCCGTATCTTTCCTGCTTCAGTTTTTATATCTTGTGAAAAAACTCTTCGACCAATTTTCCCCAGCTGCTTCTTTTTCGACTTCTAATGGAAAAAAGCAGACTTGAAGTTCATAGTGTTCTCCATGACTTCTCAAACGCTCACAACGTAGCGCGCGGTTTTTAGCCTCTTGTTGGTCAAATGCATCAAAGTGTAGCGCGCGCAAAAGGTTGTTAACCGAAAAGTTCTGTGCTTAGATATTTGAAGCCGTGGTCGCCAAATAGAGTAACTACGAGTCCCTTTTTAATTTCCTTTACTTTCTGAATGCCTCCAAACATTGTGGAGCCCGAAGAAATTCCGACGAAAAGTCCTTCCTTCAAGAGAAGGTCTCGGGACGTTTTGAAAGCGTCCTTATCTTCTACCATAATTATCTCATTTACCTCTTCAGGATTGAAGATTTCTGGACGAAATTCTTGTGGGTTAAGCAATCCTTGTTGTTTATGGCCTGGGCGAGAGGGCTGTACACCTATTACTTGGATGTTCCGATTATACTCTCTGAGTTTCTTTGCCGCGCCCATAAGGGTTCCTGAAGTGCCTATTCCGGCTACAAGATGCGTTATCTTTCCATCAGTCTGGTCCCAAATTTCTTGACCTGTGGTTTGATAATGGGCCTTCCAGTTCTCTTCGTTAGCGAATTGATCTGTCATAAAGTATTGTGGGCTTTTGGCTATTTCCCTTGCTTTCTTAACTAACTCTGCTTCTGTTGAGACGAAAACCAGTTCTGCTCCTAAAGCCGCCAAGATTTTCTTCCTTTCAACAGAGACAGTTTCCGGCATAACTATGACGCATTTGTAACCCTTTAGAGCAGCAACCCACGCAACACTTATCCCAGTGTTCCCGGATGTAGCCTCTAAGATTGTTTTGCCTTTGGTCAACTTTCCCTCTTTTTCGGCTCTCTCTATCATTGGCAAAGCAATTCTGTCTTTCAAGGAGCCCATTGGGTTAAATCCTTCCAGCTTTGCGTAGATTTCGACATTGGGATTTGGGTTCATCTTGTTTATTCTTATCATTGGTGTTTGCCCTATCAATTCGAAAACATGTCTGACTGTTCTCACATCAAGTCCCCCGCAATTCCCTTTTTTCTTGACGAGCGAGCTTTTTTACTTTGTGTTTTGTACTATTTGCTACATATCTGTCATGGAATTTTTTTGTACTTTACACTTATCGTAAGATCCGAGGGGGACAAAACGAAAGCTTAAATTAAAAACATTATTCCAAAACCATTACGCGCTAAAAACTTCTGAGATAACCTGAAAACACCCGTGCCTTTTTTCTACTTTTCCAGCAATGATCAGTCTTTCCAGATGTTTTTGGATCATTTCGGCTTCCCAATATCGAAGTAAAGGTTCAGCGTAGGGAAATTTTCCGTAAATTGGAGCAAATTCAACAAGTTGGTCCAAAGTCTTTTCGTTTTCTAGCAAAGAGAGAATTCTATTGTCTCTTTCGTCTATTATTTTGCGGAACTTGTCAAGCTCTGCACTTATATGCTCAGTGATTATTCCCCTGTGAGATGATACCACAATCTTTGGAGTCAATGCTTTAAGCTTATTTATTGATTTCTCGAATTCTGCGAGGCTTGATTCTCTGTGGCCATACCAAGGGAATGATGTTAAATCATAATCGAATGAAAAGAGTATGCCTTCCTTCCTCTCGTAGAAACAATAATGGTCCTTGGTGTGTCCTGGCGTATAGATGGGGTCAAGTTTTGTTTTTCCAAAATTTAACGCCTCTCCATTTTCGTAAGTGTTAGTGGGGTCACAGTCCTTGAATTGCATATGCCTTTTGACAAATTCTTGCCAGACTGGGGCTACTCTTTTGTTGGTAAATCTCTTCGAAAGAGCTTCTATGTCTCCACTGGTTTCATATCCCTCTTTTGGTACATAGATTAGTCTATCTCCAAATACCCAGTTACCAGCAGAGTGATCTGGATGAGTATGAGAATTTATGACGTAGCTTAC
>CAZADP010000106.1:0-4985 GCA_964483905.1 uncultured Candidatus Bathyarchaeia archaeon
TTCTGAGACAATTGCTGAACGCATTCGTGAGGTAGGATTTAAAAAAGTAGTTATCAGTGGAGTGGGTGGAAAACCATTTCTAACCAGCAACCATCTTTTTTAGGTTACTAGTTTGTGTTTTGGGGATTTAGGATGGGTTTGTTGAGTATGTGTAGGGCTTTTAAGAGTGCTTGCCAACATGTCTCTCGATTTAACACGGCTATTACGGAAGGCCATCATTATCAAGTTCAAAGAAGTTATGATTTAAGCGTGCCTTCGCCTGTTCCTGGAGAAATCGAAGCTGAGAGCGACATCTTATTCTTTAAACTAAATCCCGAGGCTGGTAAACATTGCGGATTGACTAAGGTTGTTCTTCAAGGAACTCTGGAAGCTGTACAATGGTTTATCGGTGGTCCAGGTACAGGTCCTCTGCCAGTATGGAGTGCTCCAATAGCAAACATAACAATTATAACCTACATTCCATGGTTCTTAAGGGGGATAAGATATGGCTGAGATCCTTGCGGGAATCACCTTTTGGGAATGGCGAATGAAAAGAAAGTTAAGAGAGGCTAATGCAACATCTGAAGAGACAGCAAAAAGACCCGAGGAGCTCGGTATCTCTATAGATGCTTTGGAAAAACTTGAGAGCTGGGGGCGAGTTAAAAGGACCAAAGACGGTCGATATTATGTTCCTTGCGAACGTGAGAAATGACTTCTTCCCTTTTCTTTTTAAACCTTTGAAGCTTGCTCAATTCCTTTTTTTAATATTTTAGTCTTTTCCAAATTGCTAGTGGTAGCCATCCGCAGATAATCATTAGGGTTCCTGGAAGAGCTCTTAACTTATAGTTGATCATGAAAGTTTCGAAAACAAAGAATGATACTGACATCGCAACAACTGATAAAATCGCAAAATCCCTACCGTATTTTTTGAAAGTTTGTATGGCGAGCAACCCTGCAAAGAAGAAGTCACCTAAACCAAGACCCATGTAAATCATTCCTCCTTCAATCACAACTGCCGGAACAGTCGGCAACGAGACAAGCACTGGAAGCCTAAGACCAGAAACATGACTTGCCGCAGACACCATCGAACCAGTAACCAAAACCAGAATCACATCCATAAACGTGAGTAATCCAACAAAAATAAGTGTAGTTTTCCACGTGAATAGACTTCCCAAGTAAAGAATGATCAAAACTGCGAAGACTATTCCATACGAATCCAACAGATACGGAAACCATATGGGGGTTCTGCTGAAAAACACGTAGAGGCATATGAACAAAGCTGGCGGCAACACCGCTAAATACCATCTTTCTTTCGCGTCGGTCCTACCTTGCTCATATAGCAATGCTAAGAATGCGAAGCCAAAAAGACAGAAGAAGGCTAAAGCCCCATATGCAGTGGTGGTTGCACCAAGATTGAATAAGCTGACAGTGGCTGCTAGAAAACTAACTATAAGAAACGCTATGCAGAAAACTCTAGCTTCGGCTTTTTGAAAATCCGAAAAGAGATATGTAAATATGAAAAGCAACATTGAATAGGCAAAGAGAAACATTATCGTGACAGCCATCTGTGGAATAAACACTACAAGAGACACGGTTACGCCTGCTGCAGCAACAAGCAAGATAGCATCCCGAACACAGAATTCCCTCCTCTCAAGAGCACCCTTCAATTTCCTCTCAACTTTTCCATTTAAAAACATAGCCACTACAGTAACCATAAAAAGCGTCAAAGGCATAGCGATATCGAAATACATACACGCACATAAACAAAACAAACATTTAAACCTTAAAAACAAAAGAGCATGTTCAAAAGCGCTAAAGAAGCGATAAGTGCCTCTTCAGTTCGTATAGTTTCTGTTCCCTGCGTTGGAATGGTGTTAATGACAAAATCTACAATGTCGTCCAAGCGTAGTCCCTCGCATTTGACTATTTCACGTAACCCTTGTGATGGTGCTCCAAAGGCTACGAGAATAGTCTTTGCCTTTTTCCATCTTTCTGCCATTTCTTCAGCAACATTGGCAAATGGAACACCATATTTAGAAGTAGCAACAGTTAAATCAAAACTTCTGTTCTTCAAAATCTTTCCTAGAGGATGTGTTCCCACGGTAACTATATAGCCCCAATACTTTGGTATCTCATCACGGTCAACCAATTCAACCTCAACACGCTTTTCAATTTTTGTTACTTTCACTGTAACCCGCTTGCCTATGGACAACTGCGCGTTTAAGATTAATGCTGGTTTCTCAACACCAATATCTACAAGTACGCCTTCTCCTGTTCTGGATAAGACTATGCCTTCACGGTATTCGCCCATCTTTAGATTCTTTAGTTTGCGGTTTAGTGGATGATGTGGCGTCCGCAATGGTGGGAGTATACCCGCATACTGCAGTTCTGGTTTGAGTTTGAAAAGCCTTTTCCGCAGATACTGTGGTGTCTCCATATAAGCGAGCAACGTGGCAATTAAACTCATATCGGCCGTTTGATTAACCGCTGGATTATCTGGGTAAATTATGATTTCATCAACCCTAAAAATCGCGGCTACCCTTCCAATCAAACCTATCTTCGAGGTTTTCTCGCGTAAATGCGGAGTATCAGAAACAACAGAAGCAGGTATTGCTATACACAGTTTTTTCTTATTCAATCTGCATTTTTCGCCTCAGCTAGGGTTGTTCTTTCCCACTAATTCTTTCACGTTCCATTCTCCGCAAGTCACTCCGTCATACCATTTTTTATTTTTTGGCATGGCTAGAATTTCTAAAACCTGGAATCTCTGCTTTTCATTTTCACTAAACATGCATGGTGAATATGTGGATTTTGCTACTATTGCTGTGTCGGCACCGCTGTCTGTTCCCGCAACTGAAATCACTGTGGTAAAAGGGGGGACGACTCCACAATCAGTTGCCATCAGCACTATTTCAACAGCAGTTTTGAAGCCATATCCACCGATTGCAAGCAATGTCTCAATCACAGCCCAACTGGCGGGAATAAATCCGTACCTCGCTAAACCATACTCTACTGTGTCACCTAGAGAAAGAACAGTTTCAACAATCCTAACACCCAATTCCTCAAGCTGTCCACGTGTGTTTACATTAATGAATGGATGCTTCCTCACCTTCGGATACGTATCCCCAAATGTCTGCCAAAAAGGACAGCCGGAAACACATATTACAGAGGTTTTAACGTCTTTCAACGATTGTGCAACTCTTAAGGCGGTTTCTCCAGTGATAGAGGCAACAACGATGGATCCAACATCTGCCTCTTTAACCCGTTCTTTCACAGCATCAATCACAGTCGTGGTATTTTGAGGGCCTGGCGTGTCGAAATATGTTATCTTTTTAATCGCGTGTCTCGTCATATTGCATCATCTTTCACAATAGACTACTCTATGGGGTGTCGATTTTTTGTTATAAAGGTTTGGTGAATTGTCAATTCATTTTCTTGTTAACTACTCAAGAATTTCGAGCAGTTCTAACAACGATGATATTTCATAATCTATTTTCAAATTCAAATTATTTTTTTCATGTTTTCGATTAAGCCAAACACACCTAATTCTTGCCTTTAACGCGCCCATAACATCATCCTGCAATGAATCACCGACATGAAGCAATTGCTTACTTGAACATTCAACTTTTTTCATTGCAATCTGAAATATTCTTGGATCAGGTTTTTCAATATCATAATCTTGCGAGAAAACGAGGAATTGAAAAATATTCTCCAAACCACCTTGTTGTGGATAGCCTGTTCCATTTGAGACTATTCCAATAGTGTATTTAGCCCGTAACACTTTAAGCGTTGGAAGAACATCGTCAAAAAGTTTGGCATCTTCAAAGCGATGTTTAAAAAATACTTGATTAAGGTGAGACGCTAAAGCATCGTTCGGTCTGCCAACCTCTCTGAGAGTTTGTCGGAAAGCTTCAAGCCGAACTTTTTCTAAATTTATAACCTTGCCCTTCAATTCGTTAGCCACTCTATTTCTGATTTCTATCATTTTCTCAACATCAAGCATTCTAGCCGCAGTTAAGTCGAATTTTCCTAGTTCCTTTAAAACGTAATGAAGCGAGCGACGCATGACTTCTTCAAAATCCCATAGAGTTCCGTCTACATCAAAAGAGACGGCCTTTATTCCAATGATTTTGTTCACGAGTTATCTCTCTTTGACTTGTTAAGTTGCAAATTTTATTAACAACTTGATCCAGATAAAAACACCGTTATTTAAAGTACTCACGTTCGATCGCATGTTATTACTCATTGCTTCAAGGGCAGAAAGACATGGAAGCCTAAATGAATAAAGAGAGTGAAGAAAAGTGGTAATGTCAGTTTTAGACAATCCCAACAAAATCAGGCAGATCGACAAAAATGACATGCTTTCCTTTTGTATTGAAGCTCCCAGACATTACGAAAAAGCAGCGGAACTAGCCAAAACCGTCTCAATCAGTTATCCCAAACCCAAAACAATTATTGTCGCTGGCATGGGCGGCTCCGCCATTGGAGGCGAGCTTCTGAAGGACTGGGCGAGAGACAAAATAGCCGTTCCCATAGAAGTTTGCAGAGAATACTCCTTACCTGCATACGCAGACAAAAACACTCTAGCGTTTGTTGTAAGCTATTCTGGTGAAACCGAGGAATCGTTGAGCATATTTTTAGACGCTATTAAACGGAAATGCATGACTGTTTGCATAAGTTCTGGAGGAATGCTACACGAATTTGCTGAAAAACTGAGCGTTCCGCACTTGCATGTTCCTTCGGGGATGGTTCCACGCGCTACCCTTCCATACCTGTTCATACCCTTACCCATACTTTTAGAGAAAATGGGGCTTGTATCTGGCGTTACCCTTGAAATTTCTGAAACCATAAGAATTTTGAGGCAAGTTAGTGACTTAAACTCGCCTGAAAAACCGCTCAACGAAAACTTTTCAAAGAAACTGGCATCAAACATTTGGGGTACAGTTCCAGTCGTTTATGGGTTTGGGATTTATCGTGCTGTTGCCCAGCGTCTTAAGACGCAGTTT
>CAZADP010000107.1:0-4980 GCA_964483905.1 uncultured Candidatus Bathyarchaeia archaeon
GGGAATCAGCAAAGAAAGCCTTGGACTTCGCCAAAGAAGTCTTGAAAGAGAAAAAGCCGCATCTACTTGTTTTAGACGAGATAAATCTAGCCTTACATTGGAAGCTTCTGGATATCAAAAACGTTCTCGAACTGCTCGACAACATACCAAAAGAAACGGATGTCGTGTTAACTGGAAGATACGCTCCAAAAGAACTGATAGAAAAGGCCGATTTCGCCAACACAATACAAGAAATCAAAACTCCTAAAGAGTTCAAAGCAACAAAAGGAATTCAATACTGAGCTTCCAGTTAAGTTGCAGTGCGATACACGTTGTCACCTCAGCTGGAGAAGAAGCCATGGCAGCCACAAAAGCTTCAGCATACATGAAAAAAGAACCGAAAGCCATGAGCTAATGGGCGTCAGATATTCATGAGTAATTCCCTTTTTCACCCGTTTGACACAGATCAAGCAACAATGGCTCCTAACCGCAAGTAATCAAGCTCGCCGTGCAAAAGGAATGAAAGACCTTGAGGAATACTCTTGAACAGGAGCTCATGGATGAGTTAGTCGCAAAAATAAGAAAATGCCGAAAATGTGGCCTCTGGAGACATGCCACAAACCCGGTGCTTGGAGAAGGAAATCTCAACGCCTCCGTCATGATAATAGGTGAGGCCCCGGGACACTCAGAAGACGTTGAAGGTCGTCCCTTCGTTGGAGCTGCAGGTAAGCTACTTGATAAGCTACTTTCTAGAATCAACCTCAGCAGAAAAGAAGTTTACATAGGGAATATAGTTAAGCACAGACCGCCCATGAACAGAGATCCAAGGCCAGATGAAATCGAGGCTTGCACTCCCTACCTTGACAGACAAATTGAAATAATAAAACCAAAGATAATAGTGCCCTTGGGTAGACATTCAGCAATGTATATTCTCTCAAAGGTGAATATTGAAGCTAGAGGCATAAGTGAGGTTAGGGGTAAGATCTATGTTGACAGACGACCTAATCTTCTGATAAGAATAATGCCCACTTTTCATCCCGCAGTTGCCTTATACAACCCAAAATACAGATCTATACTTGAGGAAGACTTTATGAAGATAAAGATGGAACTTGAAAAATCATAACGTGCTTATTCGACAATATTCTATTCTTTCTCAGTTTTTAGGTCATAGTTTATCTTGACTTCCGCCTTCTCGAAGAGCTTTCCAACAGGGCAATTTTCCACTGTCAATTTGAAGATTCTTTGGATTCTGTCTTCCGGAATATCTCCTTGTACTATTATACTGAAGTTTGCCTCTGTTATCGTTCCTGCCTCTTCAGATTTGATAGCGTCCAATTTAACCTCCAAATCTCTCAATTTAAACCTCATCTTCTTAGCCGTTAAAATGAAGATAGTTGCAAAGCAGCCTGCATAGCTCATCACAGCAAGTTCTAGGGCAGTTGGCCCCATGTTCGTTCCTTCGTCCGGCGGAAGATCCAGGCAGACACTGTGGAATCTGCCATTGTCAACGGCTAATCTGAAGCCTTGAACCAGTTTTGCAGTTGCATGAAGCTTTTGCGTCAAGTTTTTCGCCTCAGACAGATAAAAAGCAAAAAGGTGGATTTAGGGGAGTTTCTTCTTGCACAGGAACCAATCCACACATTCGTAGCCTTCTTGTAAGCGCTTTTCAGCTGCTTCTTGGGTGCCAGGCGCAGGAACAATGACCATGTCGCCTAGTCGCCAGTTTGCCGGCAAAGCAATTTTGCATTTGTCCGCGGTTTGCAAGGCATCTACAACCCTCAGAATTTCTTGCATATTCCTTCCAACATTCAGCGGATAGTATATCATAGCTCTCAGGACCATTTCAGGGTCTATAAAGAACACGCATCGAACGGCTGCAGTGGTACTTGCGCCCGGATGAATCATGCCGAAAAGATTGGCAACCTTCATGTCCAAATCTGCTATTACCGGAAACGGGATATCAACGCCTAACTTCTCTTTAATCCTCCGTATCCATGCTATGTGAGAGTAAACGCTGTCAATGCTTAATCCAATTAGTTGAACATTCCTCTTGACTAGTTCATCGTGAATCTCTGCAAATGCAGCGAACTCAGTGGTGCACACTGGTGTAAAGTCTGCCGGATGAGAGAATAGAATTACCCATTTTCCTTTGAAATCTGAAAGCTTTATCTTGCCGTGTGTGGTTGCTGCTTCAAAATCCGGAACAGGCTCATTCAATCCTAGCAGTGGCCTTTTTTGTTCAGTTCTTTCTTCCACTCTTCACACCTTCTATTCCAGTTTTAGTAACAAAAAATTTTTATTTCAGACCATCTTATATATTTTTCGTCTCCTAAAGGCATAGAAACAGACAAAAAAGTACGAATATCGGAACGATAAGAATGTCAACTCTGGACGAAATGGACACAAAAATAATTGAAATGCTAGAGGAAGATGGGCGAAAATCTTTCACACAGATGGCTGAAAAACTAGGCGTAACCGAGTCAGCCATTAGAAAAAGAGTTTTGGCATTACAGAAAAAAAGTGTCATAAAAAAGTTCACCATAAAGATTGACCCAATAAAGCTGGGCATAAACACTGTGGCAATCGTGGGAGTAGAAGTTGACCCAACAAAATTGCTTGAAACAGCTCAAAAACTGTGCAATTTTGCAGAAATAAAGTGTGTTGCCACATCCACCGGAGATCACATGATAATGACGGAAATATGGACTAAAAACGGAAGAGAGTTAACAAAACTAATATCCGAGAAAATTGGAACTATGGAAGGAGTAAAGAAGATTTGTCCCGCAATAATTCTAGAAAAATTGAAAGAGTAGATTGGGGGTAGTGGATAGGTATGAGCTTGATACCCAGTGAGCATAAAGAACATTTGACAAGCGAACTTAAGGAGAAAATCGAGAAGCCAGTTAAAATCATTATGTTTACCCAAGAAATTGAGTGCCAATTCTGTGCGCAGACTAGGCAGTTGATTAACGAGTTGGCAGCCTTGAATGATAAGATTAAAGTTGAGATTTACGATTTTGTAAAGCACTCTGAGAAGGCTAAGGAGTGTGGGGTTGATAAGGTTCCAGCATTGGTTATTGTTGGAGAAAAGGATTACGGAGTAAGGTTTTACGGGTTACCGTACGGCTACGAGTTTCAAACTCTCATAGAAGGAATAACAAACGTTTCAAGAGGGAGAACAGACATTTCAGATAAGACGAAAGAGATGTTGAAAGAAATAAAGATGCCAGTTCACATTCAAGTTTTTGTAACCTTAACTTGCCCCTACTGTGCGATAGTTGCAAGTATTGCCCACAAATTTGCGATAGAAAATGATTTGGTAAAGGCTGATGTTATCAATGCAAGCGAATTCCCACATTTAGGCCTCAGGTATGGGATCATGGGCGTTCCAAAAACAGTCATAAATGAGAAAACAGAGTTTGTTGGAGCCCTCCCTGAGGATCTTTTTCTGGAATATGTGCTGCTCGCCATTAGTTAGACCCATATTCATTAATTGAGCTGTTAGATTTGAACTCCGGTAGCAGCAAAGAAACATTGAGTTTGGTCTTTGTTTACAGCGGGGAATACGCAGAAAGAGTGATAAGGAACTTAATAAACGATCCGAGTTTCTGCAAGTCCTGTGGTCTCTATTGTGACTCTTGCAAATACAATGTGTATAGCTTTGTCCGTAACATCAGAGCGGCAATGCAGCTGCCAAGCCCTTCCAAACTTCCAGCTTTTATTGATAATCCGGAAAAATATATTCCTAGAAAGATTCCAAAAGCGGAACTATGTGTGGCTTCAGGATTACACAAGGACTTATTACTAGAACTACCTCACCACATACAAAAAATCGGAATAGGAGGGCTAATTGTACCAATAGAAGACTTCGCCGAAGTTCCGTCGGGCCTAAGAAAGCAAGTTGCCGAAAGATGTCAAGAACTAGACTTGGAAAACGAGTTTCCGAAGCCCTTCTGCTCGCTGAAACCGACAGAAGACAAACCAATAATTTCAAGGCTTGTAAATGAACTTAAAGTTGGAAGACCTTCATTAGAAATCTCAACCGCGCATAGGGGAAAACGCGAAGCTATTGACTCTGCAATTGTTAAGCGAAGTGCCCCCTGTGGCTCCACATGGTACATAGCAAAGAAACTAATTGGAGTTGAAATGAAAATGGAAATCCTGTACGACAGCATAGCAAAAGCTCACCACAGCTACCCATGTACAGCAACAATGAACGTAGACCCTGAAGCGCGAGAGCCGATACTCCACATTGGAGGCTACATAATACGGGAAGCCGTTGAAAAAGCCCTAGCGCAAGCTTAACACTCTGTCAGTTTGATCTGATGTATATTCCGTGAGCTAGAGACCATTAAATTATTGACAAAACTGAAACGTCAAGAGGATTGAAAACAACCAACTCATAGCTATAGGGATTTGGATCTGGAAGATTTATGATGTTAAAGTTCCACCTGTGACGATTAAAAAAGAAAGGACCATAGTTCTGAAGAGGTGTTGTTTAAGCCCTTCTTATTTTTAACAGCAGCAACAACTATTTGGATGCCCTGAGTGCCCGCCAACGTATTTGATCGGATTCTTGTCGAACGTTGTCTTGCAGGTTTGGCTGCAGAAGTAGTAGGTTTTGCCCATATGTTCTGACTTGTACTTGGCAGTTTTTTCGTCTACGTTCATTCCGCAAATTGGATCTTTAGCCATGAGCTTCTCACCTCCTCCTACAATTTTTTATAATTTGAGAAGCTTCAAAGTTGCTGAGTTGCTGACTACGAACAGTGAACTGAAAGCCATAGCTCCAGCAGCTATAATTGGATTCAGCAACCCAACCGCTGCAACTGGAATTGAAATCGTGTTATATACGAATGCCCAAAACAGGTTTTGCTTGATCTTTATCATGGTCGCCTTGCTAAGCGCAATTCCTAGTGCCACATCGCGTAAGTCGTCTTTGATTAGAACTATGCCACCTGTTTCTTTGGCAATGTCAGTTCCACTGCCTATGGCTATACC
>CAZADP010000108.1:0-4936 GCA_964483905.1 uncultured Candidatus Bathyarchaeia archaeon
CGCCTAAACAGCCCACAACTAAGTCTGGAGAATCATCAGCAAGTTCAAACTGTTTGATGGCTTCTAACCCGATTATCGACTGGTGTATAAGGACATGGTTGAGAACAGAGCCGAGACAATAGACACTTCTATCATGTGTTTCAGCATATTCTAATCCTTCTGAAACGGCTATACCCAATGATCCCTGGTGATTTGAGTTCTTAGACAGAAGCGTCTGTCCGATGTTTGTTTCTTTGCTTGGGGAAGCGTACACCTCTGCTCCCATAAGTTTCATCAACGTGCGCCGATCAGTCTTCCAGTTAAACACGTTTCGCACCCAAAAGACAACGCAGTCAAGTCCCATAATTGAGGCTGCATAAGAAAGGGCACTACCCCATTGGCCTGCTCCGGTTTCTGTGACAAGAGTTGTTTTTCCTTCCTTTGCAGCATAATAAGCTTGAGCCAGTGCAGTGTTGACCTTGTGGGAGCCTGTGGGCGACAAGTCCTCACGCTTATAGTAAAGCCGGACCTTAGCTAATCCCAAATGTTTTTCCAATCTTCTTGCGCGATAAAGAGGACGAGGACGCCCAGCCTGAATATATAGTTCTCTTATTTCTTCGGGAATTGGAACCCAAGAGTCAGTTGACCTTTCCTGCTTCAAGCATTCGCCAACCATTGTTTTCCCAAGAAAATCCATTCGCGAAGGGCCACTTTCAGGTTCTCGTGGAGGAGGTAAAGGCTCTGGCAGGTGTGGAATGATATTGAACCATTTGGTTGGCATTTCATCTACAGGAAGGGATATTTGGTTTTGTTCCAAGTGTGTCACCATTTTGGGAGCGATGTATTATGTTTGGTTAGGAATTAAAGATTTCCATGCTAATTTAGCCGAACCATTTTTCCAAAGTTGTCTTTCCCTTAAGCATCTTGGTTCCCTCTTGCATTTTCTGTAAAGCTTTTCTAACGCGGTCTTCTGAAAAATCTCTTTCTCTGCAGATGAAGTTTATTACGCCTTCAACATTTGGTTCTTTCCACTCTATCTTGTAGTTGTCTTTTACTTTTGGGTTTAGGAATATCTCCCTGATCCTTTGAGGCTCAACAGGAAACTCTGGGTTTTTCAGGTGTTCTAAAGCATTTTCTATGTTTCCGTGCTCTTTTACCAGTTTTAAAGCTGTTTTTGGTCCTAGACCTTTGACGCCGTCAGGATTGAAGTCTGTTCCTATCAATATGCCTACGTCGACTAGCTGTTCACGGGTTATTCCGCAATCCTTTAGGACTTGTTCTAGCTCGACAACTTCTGGGATGACTTCGATAAAGACATTTTTTCTTGGGAGTTTCCTCCGTCCTGAAATTGTCACGTTCCTTACAAGTCGTGGTGCGCCGAATAGTATGCTGTCATAGTCTTGGCTTGCACAATAATCTGCGTCTTCACGTTTTACTATGTGGGCTGCTTGGGCTTCTCCTTCGCTTGGTGCCTGAACCCATGGGACTCCCATCAAACCTAGCAGTCGTTTGCTGTCCTCTGCCATGTAATCTTTTAGGCGGGATGTTGCTTGCGCATACGTGCGGGCTTCTTCAGTTTTGCCCTCTTTCAAGGCTTGCTCATATTTTATTAGGGCTTCCTCTTTTGCCCTCATACGTCTCTTAATTTCAACCTCCTTAAGTGCGGGTGGCGCTCCATCAAAAACGTATATTGGTCTTATTCCCATTTCCACAAGGTTGCTTGTCCTGTAGAGGAGACCACTCAAATGACTTGTGATCCTTCCTGAAGCATCCTTTAGTGGTGTGCCATCCGGCTGACGAATTATGGCTAAAAACTGATACAAGGCGTTGTAAGCGTCAATAGCAACGGATTTACCACTTAAATCCTCAAGCTTAACCGTTATTTTCGGAACAAGGTCACGGAGGTTTACTCCCAAAACAATCCCGTGAAATATAGCATTAAAGGCGCAATAATAAACTTGCGAAATTGGATCTTAAACGATTGACTAGTGAATGTGGTTCATGCCAAAAATTGCCAAGCGACCTTTATGAATGCTTGAGCGCGCGCTATTGTCCTAACAGCCTTCCTTGACTATCTCTCTGATTTTTTCCTGAACGGCGGAGACGGGTTGCACCGTGTTGATGAGATAGCAGGGGGCAAATCTGAAGAGTCGTCTGAAGAAATCTTGTCTCACTTCAACCTTCTCAGGCGTCTTGACAATTAGGTAAGGGTTTAAGAACTGTTCCAGTTGACCTGTCAAGTATTCAACCGCTTCCTCCGCGTCTAATTTCCTAGTGATTTCCAGGTCCTCCTTGTCTCTTTTCAACAGTATGACCTTTCTTACGCGGGTTGTGTCCACAAATTTTTCAGGTCCGGATATCCACAGAGGGTCGAGCATGGCACGGGAATACTCGTGCGCGATGTAGGGATCCACTAACATCTTCTGAATCAAATCTTCACTCATGCCTTTTCTCCTTAACTCTTCAGCTTCAATCGGCGTCAAGGACGCAACGTTCTCCAGCTTGCACTTTTCAAGCAGAAATCTGATTTCTGGGAAAACTCGCACTATGTTGGTTCGGATGTAGAATTTTCTCTCACTTATGTCAGCGCTGGCTCTGCCTCTTTCGCCGCCTATGAAGCGCACGTAAAGCCAGTCATCACTGTGTAACCGTGCGCCCCCCATCTTGAGAAGCGCATAGCTGTGCGTTGATTTGCCTGTGCCAGTGGGCGCTATCAGGACTATTCCATTTCCATTCACTTCTATGCAGCTGCCATGTATGCTGTGAATGTCGTGCTGATCTTCAGCAATGTCGCAGGTTATGCCCAGAGCCCAACTCTTGACCTGTCCGTAATATTCTGTGTTGAAAATTATGGCAGTCTTGGTCTCTGAGTTGTAATAGGCGTGGGGTTGACCTTCGTTAATCTCTGGGTCAAGCACAGCGTACAGGCGTCCGTGCGATCTGGTTTCCCGGGACATGGAGAACCAGTTTTCTATCCAGAAATCGTAAAGATGCTCGCTGTTAGTAAAGAGTTGCATACAGAAGCCGTCGATGCTGGCCTTCCAACCATACCATTCATTGCCCAACGCCTCCTCGGCTTTAGCAACAAGTCTGTCCCTCTCCTTTTTGGAAATTATAGTGCTTTCAACTCTTCCTCTGACTTTCGTAATCTTATTGTAGGCATGCATTACGATTGGCCCCAAGATATTACAGAGAGACGGTGCCCCGATTTCTGGGAAGAACACCGCTTTATGTTTTCTGTTCCACAAATATATCTTGTTAACCTTCCAGCTGGCCTTCGAACTTTTCGGCCTATGTCACCGAGACAGTTTTGGCGGTAAATTTAAACGTGTTATCTGATCTCAACCGCGCGCGTTTATGCAATTTATAAAGGCAGGTTAGTCATCCTTAGGTCATTCGCTATCGCATGAAGGTCTTCAACGACTTTCAGGTTCAATGGAATACCAAGCTTTGCTCGTCGTTCTGCCTCTTCAAACTCTTTCTCTCCATGAATGTAGATTCGTCTGGCTTTTTCAGTTTTAGGAGCATCCTTTAGACGACGTATGAGGTCATCCATGTCGCGCTTGAACTCGTCTTTCGGGCGAAATGCATCGATGCATATAGCTCCAAAGAAATGGCCTATTCCAGATGGCAAGGGTATTCCCTTTTTGTCTTTCGGGTAGACTTTGTTAGCGTACAGTGCGCCAGAAAGCACTGCGCTGAAAATTTCCACCGCTAAAGCCATTCCATATCCCTTGTGCCCTCCCGTCTCTTCTGAGACCCCTCCTAATGGTAGTAAACCTCCTCCGCTTCGTTTAGTGATGTTCTGTAGAACGCGGACAGGATCACTTGTGGTCATGCCATTTTCGTCAGCAGCCCAATTCAATGGGATTTGTTTTTCCAATCTCGCAAAAACTTCCAACTTACCGCGAGTAACAGTGCTTGTCGACATGTCCAGCACGAAAGGTCTCTCCTTGCCAGAAGGTACAGCAATAGCGATGGGGTTAGTGCCCAACAATGCATTGCGAGCAAATGTTGGAACGACTAAGACTTCAGCATTGGTTGTGCAGATTCCAATCATGTCTTCAGTCAAAGCCATCATGGCGTAATAGCCAGCAATACCGAAATGGTTTGAGTTTTTGGCGGCAACGAATCCGAGAAAGTGCTCGCGTGCCTTCTTGATGGCAAGTTGCATTGCCCGATAAGAAATGGGCTGCCCAAGGCCTGCGTCTCCATCAATGGTAGCTGTAGTGGCTGTTTCATGAACCACTTTCGGATTCGCTTTTGGGCGCATTATTCCTTGTTGGATGCCTGAAACATAGCGTCTTAATCGAGCCACACCGTGTGAGTCTATGCCTCGCATATCCGCTTCTACTAGCACTTCAGCCGTGATCTGGGCATCTTTCCTCGGCACATCTAGCTTTTCAAATGCCTCTGCACAGAACGATAATAGGGCCTGTCGGTTAACGCGCTTGTAACTCTCTGCCAATGTCTGGTCACCTTCTTAGTCAACGTTAGTTTATGTCACTTTTTTAAATTTCTGAAACAAAACTAGCCTATGGCTTAAGTAGCTCTCAACTGTCTTCCGCAAAACATGAAAAATGACTTGAAGCATCACATTCCACATTCAATGAATATGGTTTATAAGGAAGATCGATGATTACAAACAACTACCGAGGAATAATTATGGTTGAAAAGACAGCAACGTTAACTTTGCTTACATGCTCAAGTTGCGGTAAACCTATTCCTCCAGGAGCGGAAGCTACGAAGTTTCTCTGTCCAAACTGCGGAGAAATTCTGATAAGGCGTTGTGGGAAATGCAGAAAGTTTGGGCGGCTGTACAAATGTCCAAAATGCGGCTTTATTGGTCCATGACAGAAAGTTAAGTTGCTTTTTCACTTATGCTTTCTGTTTAACATCGCGTTGTTATGGCTGCATGGTATTCGAAGGCTGCATCTATCAGTTTTCTGGTTTCCTC
>CAZADP010000109.1:0-4934 GCA_964483905.1 uncultured Candidatus Bathyarchaeia archaeon
GTAAAGGTAGGATCCATCATTTCTCACCTTTTGAAAGTCCAGTTTTGTAGTCTATGCGCACTCTGCAAATATAAAATTTGTTTACAAGAATACTCTGCGAGCGTGCATGAGAAAGAGATTTGTTTTGTGATTTGTGTCACAAATAATGTTGAGACCCTATATAGCCCCCTCCCCCTATTCTAGAACAACCAGCTGCTTAGGGGGACTACAAACGATTTCAACTATAACAAACCCAGCAGTCTAGATTATGTGAGGGAACCTTGTAAAGTTTTTAAACATTTCAGTTAGTAATATTGTTATTTGAGGTGTTAAATGTGAATTTGAAGGTTCTTTCAATCGAAACTTTAATGCGGGTACCTCAAGTTCAACAATTTGATGTTTCTCCAAAAGGAGATAAAATCGCGTTTACATGGGACAAGGAAGGAAAATGGGATATCTACGTGAAAGATCGGAAAACCGATAAAATTCGCAAAGTTACCCATGGTCCTGAATCGGCTTTAGATGGTGTATGGTCCCAAGATGGCTCAAAAATAGCCTATATTTCTGACAAATCTGGAAATGAAAACTTCGACATTTTTATTTCCCCATCCGAAGGTGGTAAACCAACAGGATTAACTCATGACCAGTACGACAATCATCAAGCAAGATGGACTCCAGATGGTAAGTGGCTAATCTTCATATCGAACAGAGGTGGAGACAACCTAAACTTGTATAGGCTTTCCTTAGAGACAGGAGAAATTGAAAAACTTACAGAGGGAGAGGAACCCGTGGAGATATTTTCAATTTCCCCGGATAGTAAATATGTTGCTTTCGTAAAGGGCTACATGAACAGAGCTCTTTGGCTAATGAATCTTGAAGAAATGGTTTCCAGAAAAATAGTTGTGCATCCTAATGCCGAAGTTTCCCTATATGAGAATGCTTGGTCTCCTAATTGTTCAAACTTATTGTTTACTTCTAACAAGAACAATTACTACGACATTGGAATCTACGACCTTAAAACAGGAAAGGAAACATGGTTTGAAAAATCCCTTTACGAGAAGAGTTTCCCAGTATGGTCTTCTGATGGTTCAAAAATAGCTTATGTAGAAAATGTTGAGGGCAATCTCCTTCTTAAAGTTAAATTCCTCAAAAAGAAGGAAAACCTTCAGCTTGGTTTTAGAGATGGAGTTTGCGAATTCCCAGTATGGTCTCGGGAAGGAGACAAAATCTTCTTCTTATACTCGAATGCGAAGAAGCCAGCTGATGTTTGGACCGTAAACATGGACGCCGAACTTGAGCAATTAACCAATTCGCTAACAGAAGAAATCGATGAAAGTGAGTTAGTGGCGCCGAAATTTGTTAGGTATAAATCCTTAGATGGCTTAGAAGTACCAGCTTGGGTTTACCAGCCGAAAACTGCAGTACTTAAAAAACAACCACCTGCAGTAGTCATAGCGCACGGGGGCCCAGAATGGGAAATTATGAATCAATGGCTTCGGGATGTAGCTTTTGCTCAATACTTGGTTTCGAACGGTTACGTGGTCATATTCCCAAACTTCAGGGGAAGCACGGGCTATGGGCGCAAATACTTACGTTTAAGCGACAAAGACCTTGGAGGCGGAGACTTAATGGATGTTGTAGCAGCAGCAACGTATCTAAAAGAAAACGGAATCGCCGATCCAAACAGAATTGCAATTTACGGCGTGAGCTACGGAGGTTACATGTCTATGATGGCCTTAACTAAATATCCCGATGAATGGGCGGCAGGAGTCGCTATCGTTGGTTACTTTGATTGGAAAACAGAGTTTGAAACAGAAAGAGAATACCTAAAATTTTACGACATTCAGAAAATGGGCAGTCCTGACGAGAATCCGGATTTCTTCTATGAAAGATCTCCAATAAACTTTATAGACAGAATAAAAGCGCCGGTTCTCTTCCTCCACGGAGCAAATGACCCAAGATGCCCTGTAACAGAAACATACCAAGTATTAGATATCATGAAAAAATACGGAAAAACCTTCGAATACAAAATATATCCAGATGAAGGACACGGCTTCAGAAAACTTGAAAACCTCATAGACGCTTTCAAAACGACGGTAGATTTCCTCAATAAACATCTGAAATCTTAAAATAAACCAAAAATCAATGAAGAAAGCGATTAACCTTTTTAGAATTTCAGGCGATGAGAAGTCAATGCTATGATTGCAGGAAAACTAAGTTGACGCTTACACCCGCTGTAGATGAGGAAACTTATCGAAGATAGCTTGAAACGTTATGACTTAAGGAAACGCTTCTCTCACGGACCAGAAAGATCAAGGCTCTAGCCTGAGGCAATCAGCGAATCGCCAGCTCGCATTTTAAGATAAGAAATCTACAAAAATAGGTGGGAGGCATAAACTACTTCAGTGGTCCACGTGGCCAAGCAAGCTCTTCTTTGGGTAAATGTTCAAACCCGTATTTCACTACCTTCGCTACCTCTGCTACACGCTTGCCCAAAAGCCTTGCCGCTGACAATCCCAGCCTGTCACTCTTCACACCATCTAGCGGTTGTGCACCTGCATAAACGCGGGGTCCAAGATTATCTAGGGCCATTGCTCCTAAGTAACCGCCAATTCCCCTTTCATAATTTTTAGGCTTTTCTTTCACTGCACTCCTATCAGGACCTATGCCGACAGGGAGCATATCCATCATAAGCATCCATGTATGGATATGTTTTATTGTCCCCTCATGACCGCCTTGTCTGTCATAAGCTACTACTACGACACCTCCTACCTTGTTTCTCAGGGCGTAACCCAGAGGTTCAAAGCCCATTGTTCGGTCGATTAGAGCCTTAAGCTGAGCGGGTACACCTCCCCAATAGACTGGAGACCCGATGATTATGCCATCTGCTTTATACATGTCACGGAAGATCTCATCTGCATCATCCGTTACATCAACACAGGGTTTGTTAACGTCGCCGCGCCCCGCCGCAGCTGCGTCATAGCACCGATAGGTAGAGAGACATGATGCAATCTTTTTCCCGGCGAGTGTTATGAATTTGGTCTCGACATCGGACAACTCTTCGGCTCCTCTGAGCGCTTCCTTCGTCAATATCTCTGTGTTTCCATGTCTTGGGCTACCAGCAATTCCTAGTATTGTAACTTTCATGCCGTATCACCAGCAAATTGTCAGGTTTCTTCTCTTTTTATATTTTTACCCTAATAGGTTACTTTAGGTTCTATTTGGATCATATAGCGAAAAAGTATGTTAAAAACAGATTTTTCTGAAAATGGCGCTACACAAAAGGTAAGGTTACCGAAGATATTTAACGACGTATCCTTTGATGTCAACACATATATAACGGATGATGTCTTATGATAAGGTTCTTTAAGGGTTGAAATCATGAAGATGTGTATAATTGGAGCTGGGGCCCAAGGTTCGGTGATCGCCAAAATTCTCGTGAAAGACCCTGAAATTGACGAAGTTGTCTTATCAGATATAAACACACAGCTCTTGCAACGCATAACAAGAAAAATCGACAGCAACAAGCTCAACACCGCAGTAAGCTCTAGCTCGCGCGCATAAATAAATTGTCAATAGCCTATCTTTTCTAAGAGCTTATCTACAGGACTTCGATTAAGATGTAAACCCAGTTTTTCTTCTTCAATTCCCATGGCGATTCCCAACAGCTGAGTGTAATACAGGACTGGAAGGTCAAGTTTGCTCCCCACAGTAGACGCAACAGCTTTCTGCCTTTCATCAAACATCATGTGGCACGCCGGACAGGTAACCACTAGCCCATCAAAGCCACGGTCTTGAATCGACTTTAGTTTCAGCCCTGCAAAGGTGAAGGCGGCATCGTGATGTGACCAGAGGAGTAGGGCTCCACAGCAGTCCAACTTCTCTGGGTATGCCTCGCTTCTCGCCCCCAACCACTCGATCAACTCGTCCAGCTTTTGGGGGTTTTCAGGGTCGTCAACCCTTCCGATGCTGCTTGGCCTGATGAGGTGGCATCCATAATGAGAGGCTAATCTTAATCCTTTGAGCGTCTTTTTTGTCGATTTTTTTATGGTCTCCTTTTTTACGACGTTGTATAGCAGATCGGTGATGTACCACATGCGAATGGAACCCTTGTATTCGAGTCCTTCGTCTCTCAAAAGAGAGTCTATCTTCTCCCGCAACTTTTCATCTTGGCTCAGATAATGCATAGCTTCGGAAAAGGAAAGATGACACCCGCTGCAGAGAACGAGCAGATCCTTCAGGCCAGTTTTCTCTGCAATAGCGAGGTTTCTCATCGCCAGGTAAAGAAAGGCGTTCATGTTCACGCTCATAACAGGGACCCCACAGCATGAAACTCCTTCTAGATCAACAAGTTCTACTCCGAGCCTTGGCAAGACCTCTCTAACAGACAACTCGTATGCAAACTGTGCATTTGGAATAACGCAGCCCCAGTAAACCGCCGTTCTCAATTATGACACCTCTAAGAAGTTTCCAAAGCCTTTAGGAACGTGGCTTTGAATTTCTCGCTTGGCTTAGGAAGTTTAGGCAGTTCCAGTTTGTCACGACTGAATTTCTCTAGCTTACGCGTTATGGCTTCCCGCGGTGATAAAATGAATCCAGTTTCAAGGATCATGCTCACGTTTTGGAGATGACCTTCTGGGACTTTTGCCTCCGTCTCCACAGCTAGGTTTCTCAACGCAAGAATTAGGTCAATAGGCGCTACTTCTTGGGGACATCTCTCCTTACATTTTAGGCACATGGCACATGCCCATATGATGCCGGAGTTAACCACATCCTCAATGAAACCAAGCTTAACTAGGTTTACGATTTCGTGAGGCTTAATTTCCAACATTTTCATTGCCGGGCATCCACTTGTGCATCGGATACATTGAAAACAGTTGTAGGGCTTGTGCTCACCAAGTTTTTCTAAAACCTTTAGACGAAGCTTAGAATCAGGCTTCTTTGTTGTCATCAGA
>CAZADP010000110.1:0-4933 GCA_964483905.1 uncultured Candidatus Bathyarchaeia archaeon
GCTGCGTGGAACATGGCGTAGTAGGCTCTTGAGGCGGCGTCCTCGAGTTCTCCGTTTTCTTGGAGCAGTTTGGCTGATTTTAGGGCTTTTTCAGCTCTTTCCAAGGAGGCTTTGGCGTAGTTTTTTGAAGTTTCCTCTGTCATAGAGTATTATTCCCTCTTCTGCCACGCTTTTTATGAATGGTGAGCCGAGCTTGGTGTAGTGTTCAAGCTCTTGGCGGGTGAGGTGGACTATGGCTGTGAGTGTGTTGCTTTCTAAGTCTATTTGGGTTCTGATTTTTGAGATTTTATCGTAGAGACGTTTGTCTTGTTCTTGTGTGACTATGAGTATATCTATGTCGCTTTCTTCGTGCGCCGTTTTTTTGGCAACAGAACCGTATAGAACGATAGATTCTATCCTATCTCCAAGTTCCTTCAGAAGTCTATTTTTTAGTTGCTCAACCGCCTTGGCGTAGATGGTGATCACGACCGACACCAATTTCGCGTTTTCATAAGATTAAAGCCCCTTAAATGGTTTAAGTTTGAGAGTAACAGACTTGTAAGGCCTAAGACGGTGAGGGGTGTGTGGGGGAGGGTAAAGTGAGGGTATGCACGATTAGCCTCATGAAGCAGGTGGTAAAAGCCATAGCTGAATCAGCATAGTAAATGGTTATAATTTGGATTTAGTTTTACTTTTCGGGTGGTGTTAGCTTTAAGCCGAGCTTTTTTAGTCTTTGGAAATGTTGGTCTTTTGTTTTTAGGTTCATGTTGCGGGATATTGCTGTTGCTGCTGCGAGGAGGTCGGCGTCTGGGAGTGATTCGCCTTCTTTCTTGAGGTTTTGGTGTAGGTTGCAGTAGGTTTCGATGGTTTTGTTGTCTAGGTTTTCTATGTCGTAGCTTTCTTCGAGTAGCTCTTTGACTCTGCTTCTTTTTTTTGGCGTCTATGCCTCTTAGAATTTCGACGATTGAGATGATTGAGATGGCGCCGGCTTCGTATCTTCCATCTCTGAGCGACTCGATGATTGTGTCTGTGTCGAAGAGGTTCATCTTAAGGCGAGCCTTTCCCTAAATTCTTTGCTGGATTCAAGTATGGCTTTCAAGTCTTCTTTGTTGAGCATGTTTGCCAGCTCTTCGAAGGCTTTCTTACCTTTTAGTCTTTTAGCTTCGAGGTATAGGTCGAGGAGAAACTTGCCCCATTCATCGTCGCCTTTGGCTTTTTCAAGTAGCTTTTTGACTTCGGCAGGAACGGAGATTGTTGCATACGTTGTCAACTTTTGTCACTGTATCATTGTATAACCACATAACTATACATAATGTTTTCTTGCAGAAATGCGACGTTCGTTGAGTCTAAGAGTAAGGCTATATGGTTTCGGGTTTGATGTGTGTTAGGCCTTGTACTTTGCCGTGTGCCTGGTTGAAGGGGGGCTTTTTCGGTCTTGGTTTAAACTGCGAACTTTCCGAAAAATAAAGCAAAGCTAGAAGCTGTAAACTTCAGTAATCTTTTTGGAGTTTGACGCTGATCTCTCCGATTTCTCCAACAATTAGGCCTTTTGATATGGTTGCAATTTTGTCAAGTTTTATAATAGATGGAAGTTTTAGTCCTGTCAGTTTGAACTCTGGATGAGTTTCATTTATTACAATGTCAGTGGGGGCAGGTTTCGTGAGGGTCTGGGAGAGATGAATGTTACAACGACGTCTTTTTCTCCCTCTAATAGAACGAGTGCTGGTCTTAGTTTTGTTGTTGTTAGGGTTGTGAATGGAAAGGGGATGAGAACTATTTTACCTTTCAACGATACCTAACCTTAATGTCCTTGATGGAGTAGACGTCGGGTTCTTTTTCGAGGAAGTTTTTGAGGGATTTTTCTGCCAGGGTCATGAGTGATAGGGTTTCTCTATCTTCCATTAGCATGTCGATTTTTTTGTTTAATGCTGTGAGCAGGTTTTTTATTTCTTTTAGGTCAACTTCGATCGTCATGTTTCTCAGATTTTATTGATTTTCCACCTTATTTAATTGTTAGCTTTTACATGTGCACGTGAATGATAGATTTTGGGCAGTTACTAGGGAACATTTGGTTTTGACCAGTGTTTGGGTCATGCGGTTTCAGGGTTTGATGCTTGTTAAGCGGTTTTGGCTCTTCTTAATAGATTTTGTGGGTGCCTACTGCCAAAAACTCGATTTCTTTTCTTTCAAACTCTACCTTGTATATTAACCGATATTTTGGCCCTATCTCGCATGAGTAGCATCCTTCCCATGGACCGTGTAGCTTATGCCCTTCTTTTCTAGGATTCTCGCTGGATAACAAGGTTTCTATCGCTTTTTCAACCCTTTGCTTTACTTCTTCGCTCAACCTTTTGTAACCTTTCTTGAAGGTTCCCGTAAACTTGGCGGTCCAAAATGAGGGCAGTTTAATCCCAAGATTTGTGGTGGATTGCCGCAAAATCAGATTAGGATCGGAGCCACTTGAGTGCCTCTTTGGTGTTTCGGAACCTCATAACTCTTCCTTCTCTGATCTCCTTTAGGCTTTCTTCGATGTCGGTTTGCAGTTCTTTGCTGGACATGACCTCGAGTGTTGCCCATATCTCTTTTTCCGGGATGCCTTCTCTCATGGCCTTCATGACGAATTTAACCATTTCATCAAATGTCTTCTTCTCAATAAGCAAGGCCTCAACCACAGCCCAAACCCGTAACATTAAAAGATTTCGGGAATATATTAGTTTTTTTGCATTCTGACAAAAGTGGACTCATTATGCATGTGGCAAGGGTCATGGTCGAGTTAAGCATTCTTTACGGGTTAATTTTGGACGGAAACCCAGAGATAGAGTTGTATGATTTTGGGTTTGACGTCTGTTAGGCTTGGTACTTTGTCGTATGCTTGGTCGAAGGAGGAATTTTTTCCTGTATTGATTTAAACTGTGAGCGTTCCGAAAAACAAAGTAAAGTTAGAATCTGTAAACTTCAGTGATTTTTTGCTTTCCAGTCTACCAACCGATTTTGCAGCCTATCACCAAGGGGTTAACAGAACCCGCGACCGAAAAATGCTTAGACGAAACATTAGGACTTAGATAGACGGTCTAGATGATAGATGGATCAGTCATATTGACTTTCGATGGCGCAATTATCACAGGATTATTCGTATTTTATGCGTTTCTGGTAGCGTTAGCAGAAAGGTTTGAGAAGGCTAGAAAGGAAGCGTATATTTCAGATGCAATTCGTTACTTGGCTTCCGTTCAACTTGTTTTTGCAGTGTCTGCAATTCTAGTCTTAGTTGGACTCACTGGTTGGGCTCTTGGATTATCGATAATCGGTCTGTTTCTGCTAGTCGTCTATTCCTTAGTAATGATTCTCGGAAGAGGACTCGTCCAAGTCATGTCATAACTAGCGATCAACCGATTTTTTACACGACGAACAATCAACCTAAGACTTTACAGAACCGGAGATGTGATGATTGGTGGTGGTGAACAGTGGAGGGCTTGTTGAGGGGGTTTCGGAGAAGGCGAAAAATGACGGGGATGTCTTAGCCGTAATGTTGTTCGGAAGTTATGTGAGAAGTGAAGAGTTTTCCGACGTAGATGTCTGTGCGGCTTTGAAGCTTGGAAAATTCATTCCTTGTTTTTGTCGCAGAAGAGGCTTGAGTATTTGGCTGCCTTCCCAAACTTGGACGTACAAATATTTCAACAGCTTCCCTTGTACGTGAAGGTTAGGGTTCTCGGAGAGGGCAAGACAGTCTTCTGTAAGGACGAAGATTTGTTGTACGATTTGAGTTTTTCAACTGTAAGACAGTTCGAGTATTTCAAGCCCAGATATCTTTCTTATTTAGAAGGCGTTCTGCATGATCGATAAAAACAGAATTCTATCCAAGCTTGACGAATTGGCCCTTTTTTAATAATACTGCCCAAACTGAAAATGGCGGGCATTTCAAAAAAGGACTTTTAAACACAAAGTTCAATAAAAGGGAAAGAGGAAAAGCCATGTCCTGCGAATACTGCGGGAATTATGCACTTTACAAATGCAGCATCTGCGGACGACTAGTATGCGGAGAACACTCAAAACTACGAACAGTATGCGCATCGCGTGTGAAGAAAACTCCTTTAGAATACATGATTAGCAAAGTAAGTGCAGGCAAGGAAAGGGAGAATATTCGAGAGTTTGTGAAAGGCCTTTGGGGAGAACAAGAACAATTAACCTTCGGTAAAAGATTCATTGTTGCAGAGCTTTCCGCATATGCTGCAAAAGTGAAAGATCTGGTAGTCGGTTTTGTCTCCTTAGCCGAGGCGAACGGTGCCATAATAATTGTGGCTTTAGGCATATTGCCCAAATATCAAGGCTCGGGTATTGGCAAGAGCTTAGTTGAAAAAGTTAAAGATGAAGCTAGAAGGCTGCGAAAGAAGAAGCTGCTAGTCTCAACCTCAAATGACGATTTGCCAGCCTTGGCTTTCTACCAGAGCCTGGGGTTTCAGATTTATGAGGTAAAACCTAATGTCATAGCGGAGAAGCATGGAAAAATCCTAAAGGGTATAGGTGGATTACCCGTAAGAGACGAGTTAAGATTGCAGAAAATCCTTCGCTAGGTAAAGGCTTCTCCAAACTACTATTTTCAAACCACGCCATATTCGTGTCTTATTCCATCCAACGTTTCCTTAGCCTTTGAATATTCAGCAAACAATTTGGAGAGCCTCTCACATGGATATTCAGAGCAGAAACCACAATTCCTAACTTTCTTTTCCCGACCACACTTCCTTATCTCACAGCTATTACAATAGCTGAAAATGCGCGGACTGTCGCCTATGCAACCATCACAGTTAATATCCTCTGGTTTGTACCCCTTTCCATACTGCTTAGTAAATAATTCGGCCACTCGTTTTCTATCCACATCATCATTCTTCCGCGTAGCCATCAAAACAGGACAATCAGAACAAATTATTCCACAATACCCAACTACTCTCTCCACATGAAC
>CAZADP010000111.1:0-4924 GCA_964483905.1 uncultured Candidatus Bathyarchaeia archaeon
GGAAGACTGAAACTTGGAATAAGCCATGCTCAAACTCTAGAGACACTTTCCTCAGCAACTGCGTCCCATCAAGTTCACGTAAGTAACAGAATTCTCCTGGACTCTTTAAGCAGAGGGGCAAACGCTCTTGAGATAGGTAACGCCCTTGGAAATCGGGTTGTCAAGTTCCTCGAATATAGGAGAGCAAGAGAATTGGTGGCTAAAAGCTTCCAAACAATTATGATGGTTATGCAGCCCATTACAGTTGTGTTATTGGTTGTTTTGCGGGTGCTCGCCGAGTTCCTATCTACGTCCCTTGTTGGACTACCCTATTTTGGTTTCAATGAAATCCCGTTAGTTGTAGTTGAAGCTGGAAACTTGGCGTTGATTTTCTTGATGGCTGTAGTGAACGCCCTAACAGTTAAAGAGGTTTCAGCAGGGCATTGGGGGACATTCTTCCTGAATCTAGCCATTCTTCTCATAGTAAGTGGCATAACGTGGATGGCCGCACATGTATTCATACAGTCGGCTTTAGGCTCTTTGCCAAGTATAGAACTGCCCGTGTAATACGTGAGCATATATTCAGAACCTGTATTCTGTATCTGTATTGTCGAAATGTTTATTAAGTCTTAATATATAATATATAGTGGTGGAAGTAGTGGTGGAAGTGGTGGAAAACGAACAAAGAAAAGCCTAATATAAAGTGCAAAAAATGTGGACATCAATGGCACACGACGTCCATGCTAAGAAAAGTGACCTGCCCATCATGCAACCAGAAAACTCGAAACACGGCACTATCGGGTGTACTCAAGCGACTCGTACAACAAAAGCGGGCAATCATAGGTTTAGAAGCTGCTATAGTACTGATCGCGTTCGTCATAATTGCTGCCGCCTTTAGCTTCATGGTTGTCAATCAAGGCTTGTTCGCAACTGAAAGAGGCAAAACAGTAATACAAGAAGGCTTGAAACAAGCAAGCACACCGTTAACGATAGACGGGACATTATTTGTGAGGACAGACCCTGGAGGTGAAACTGTGAACGCTTTCGTAATTCCCGTAAAAGCCTTCGGAGTGAAATACGTGGCAATGGGAAGAAACCAAACAGTCGTGACATTCAGAGTTGGTGAAAAGGCTTGGGCAAACGCATACCTAGGCGTTTTATATATGGGTTATTCAGACGGCGTGAATTACAATGCTACAAGCTTCACGTACGACCCGACTGGAAAGAAATTCGACGATTTCTTAGGTTTTCAACTAGCTAATCAAACTGCGAGTGGAGAACCATGCAACATTTACGTCAATGAGACATACAGCGTCGGGTACAGCAATGGACTAAACACAGGGGTTATCCTCGCCATGGCAAACAGTAATGGAGACGAGGCTCTGGACACCGGTGAGAAAGGCTATTTAATAGTAACGCTTGCAGATGAGGATGCTGCCTTGGCCAGAGCTGAAATAAACATTGAGATAAGGCTTGAGAAAAGCGCCACCCTTTCAATTGAATTCAGCATACCGGAGTCAATGCCTCAGAACACCTATGTGCCGGTTTAGAGGTGAAAAGTATGTTGCTTAAAAAAATGGCCAAGAATAAGAGAGGCATCGTCGGCATTGAAGCTGCTATAGTACTGATAGCCTTCGTCATCATCGCTGCAGCTCTAAGCTACGTGATCATTAACATGGGCTTCTACACCACGCAGAAAACAAAGGAAACCATGCAGTCGGGTCTCGATGAGTCTCTGACTGCGTTGCAACCTGATGGAGTACTGATAGGAAAAACCGACGGTTCCGCATACATAGAATATGTGATCTTTCCAGTGAAAGTTTCAGCTGGCAGAGCGGCAGTGGACCTAGGCGCAGGTTCAGTTGTAGTTTCAATATACTTGCCAAACGCAACTCTGATGAACATACACCAAGGTGCTGTGACGACGAACACAACGACTTGGGACGACCTGAACCTCATCCTCGCCTTAGGTGCAAACGAAGCCAAGTTCGCAATATACAACGGCAACAATAATACGGTGTTAGAGTCAACAGAAAAAGCTTTTCTGGTGATTCATCTAGGCGCAGGGCAAAGGATTGCTGATTATGACACTGTGAAGATCGAGGTTAGACCTACCAAAGGGGCAGCTTTAACTGTTGTGTTTACTGCCCCAGGCGGCATGCTAGCAGACTCTTTCGTCGATCTAGGCTAGAAACTCCCCTTTTCTTTTTATATTGTCTTTCCATGCGTTGTTCCAAAGTATAGAATTTTGTAACGTTTTGCTGGCTTTCTGGTTTAATCCGACTTTCTGGGTATCGCAACCAAGTTTGCTATGATATTTAAGACTCTACGATTTCTGGGGAGAACCCTGGAGAAAAACCCACTTTCGGACGTGATTCAACTAATGTATGCTATCTGTGTAGGTTGCGTGGCTTTAGGTTGTTCATGGCTCCCGGATACCAGTAACCAGTTGTTCGGATCATTTGTCATAGGATTTCTAAGCATTACGATCTGCATCTGCCCCGCTTCGTTTGCTATCTTGTAGTTTTCCAACAGGTTTTCTAAAAGCTCTTCGCTCCAACGGCACACAATTGACGCTTCTTCTCCATGCTGATTTGTTGCTACGAGGTGGAGAAAGTAATCCCCTATAGGGATATCTTTGACAGGGCATGTTTCATCTAACTTCTGCATAATCTCAATTGTGTGAACCTGAAACCTGTTTCCGCCCTCTCTTATTATCAGGTGGAAGCCATTTCCAACGAACGTGTTCATGAGCTTCGTCATTAACTCAAGTTTCGTCATATAATTTCCTCCTTCTAATTTTGTTAGAGGCTCGTAGGATTATAAGGGGTGTTCCGAAAAAGGCATATTATAGCGTCCGTCATAAGTCGTAAGACGTAAGCTTTATTAATCGCTCCGCCATCTAATAGAGTAACAGAGGTTAACAAATATGGAAATAGAAAGTCCAACCCCAACACCTACCTTTGAAGCGCCAACCACAGCTTCTCTGAGTGACGACGAAAAAATCGAGCAATTCGCAAGACTTGCACAGCCTACAGTAACAGCCATAGGTCTCGGCGGGGCCGGATGCAACATAATATCATGGGTTAAAGAAAAAGGCGTAGCAGGAGGCAAGCTCATCTCAGTAAACACAGATGCAAACCATTTAAGGATATGCAGGGCTGACAGAAGAATTATGATAGGTGAGCAACTCACCAAGGGATTAGGTTGCGGCGGATATCCGGAGTTAGGGGAGAAAGCCCTACATGAAAACGTAGATGAAATCGTTAAAGAGGTATTCCAAGCACACATAATATTCTTAGTTGCTGGCCTAGGTGGAGGAACAGGAACCGGTGCTTCCATTGCTCTGGCAGAAGAACTTCGTCAAAGGTTTCTAGGGTCACCGTCCCCACACTTAATTATAGGCGTCGTTACTCTCCCCTTTGATGTCGAGACAGCGAGAATGGACATTGCAAAGAAGGGTCTGAACCGTCTGAAGGCAGCTTGCGACACGGCTGTAGTAATTGACAACAACAGACTTGTTAAGATAGCTGGAAACTTGCCCTTTAGAGAAGCATTAGGAGTAGCCAACACAACGATTGGAAAATTCATTAAAGGAGTAACTGAGACTATCACTACGGCGAGCTTGATTAACCTAGATTATGCCGACTTGAGAGCCATCATGCAAGGAGCGGGACTTGCATCAATAGGAATCGGACAAGGCGGTGGTGAAGGTCGCGTGGAACAAGCAGTTGAAAAAGCCTTAGACGGGAGACTCCTTGACATAGAAGATGTGACAAAAGCGCGCGGCCTACTAATACATGTTTCCGGTGGAGAAGACTTGACCCTTTACGAGGTTAATCACGCAGCTGAGATTATGAAGCGTTCTCTGCCTCCAAAAGCAAAGATAATCTGGGGTGCAAGAGTGGACAAGGAGCTACAAGGATCTGCTTCAGTGATGGCTGTGGTGACCGGTGTGGAAAGCGCGTTCATGAAAAGGCGTGAAAAACACTTAGGACCAATTAAACTGCCACTGTAAACCCTTTTTCTTTTCTTTTATAGATAACAGAACTATCAGATTGTTTTTCAGTAAGTCACAGAATCACTTGACGTTACTTAATTTCATAAAGTTCCTTATCTTATGTTTAAATGTAAAGCCTATCTATACGGTTTTAAGCTTTTTCTTTCATTGATGGATTTTAGCTACCTTTATGGCTACTGTTCCAATGGTTGTTTACCATGCCGTATGCTGACTCGAAAAGATGGCGGAAATTTCAACAGAAGACTAACGAAAACGTTTCACACTTCATCTCTGTCTTCAAATTCTCGAAAAATGGTCTTGCTCGTTCCTTGAAGGCTGAGGGAAACATTCCGAAAGGTCAGTTCAAAAATTATGCTGTAGATCTGATTGTACGATCTCTCTTTTTCCAGGCTTTTAGCTATTGTTTCCTGCTTCTCACCCTACATATATGATGATAAAATTTCATCCTTCGCCTCGCGTTTCTTATTCTGGCCACAAAACTTCGCGCGCTGTTGGATCGGTCGGTGTTTGATAAAGAGGATTTGCGGAAATATGGGGTTTTAAAGCGAAAAGTAAATCCCGATTGTTGCGAAGAGGTGTTGGCGACTGACAGGACATCGTAAGAGTTCGGCGCGTGAAATCTAGATGTTTTTCTGGATTTTAGATCTGAAATCTTCTCAAGGGGTTGTTGGTTTTTGTTTGAGTTTGGGTTGTGGATTTTGAATACTATTTAGCGATTCATAAGACTTAATATAGTCATCACCACAAACACTGCAACGCCAAAAGGAAGGAAAAAAATGAATTTGAAAAAGCCTTTAAAGAAACTAGCAAAGCAAAAGCGGGGAATCGTTGGTTTAGAAGCAGCAATAATCCTCATAGCCTTCGTCATTATCGCCGCAGTCTTCAGCTTCATGGTCGTAAACCAGGGCTTGTTCGCAACAGAAA
>CAZADP010000112.1:0-4922 GCA_964483905.1 uncultured Candidatus Bathyarchaeia archaeon
TGCTCAAATAACGGTGTTGAAGAAACAAAAGACTATTCAGATTCTTATTCCTAAAAATTGGAATGTAAGAACACACTATAAGGAAGAATAGCCGCAATTGCATGATCCAGAATAGACTGTGGTTTCAAAAAACGTCTTACGTTTTCTGTCCTTGCTGCATTTGCCTACGATATTCAGCGAACAGGGAATAATTGAATAGAAAAAAGTCGAGGTCTCAGGTGAATAGTGAAATGCAAGTAAACCCCTCTGTTTTTCAATCGCAATTATGCCAGTTCTCACTCGCAAATTGATAGTACTCAAAAAGTTTGAAGCCGTTGATGCTAGAACCTAAGACGGTTTAGGCTTCTACGTCCCAATACCCAAATGGGTTCAGGTTTTTTCAGCTCGATACGTGTTAACTTTTTGTCTTAGGTGGATAATGGACAGCGACAACCATCTTTGTAACATTATCGGCGGTGGTTCCTATCACGAAATAGGGGTCTCTTTTTTCAATCATCCACTCACAGAATTTTGATTTCACTTTGTTGAAATCCCTTGGGTCCGGATATTTGTTTGCCAAAGCCAGAGCTTCCCATTCGCGGCAAACAAGGTTGTAAGGATTGTTTGCGGCATCTCTAAACCTATAACGCAACCTGCCATTCGCATCTCGGTAAAAATCCTCAATTGTGGGTTTGATAATGCCTAAACTTCTACCAGAAGAAATTATGGAATCAACTGATTGATCAACATGTCCTTCCAAAAATGCTCTTTGGTTCTCCCAATCGTTCATCCTTCCTGAGCATCCAACGTAATTCACTAGGTGCCTGTCTTCAAGCCGCTGATGTTGCCCAATCCAATTGTCAACCTTCACTTCAATAATGCTAAACTTCATAAAGTAGCTCTTGGATAGAAGGCTAGTCGGTACAGGATGGAGCCTCCTCCACTTATTATCTCCAAGTGAAATACCTGCCACACACGTTATTTCGCCATGTATCAGGTGCCTTGCTGGTATTGCTTTAGCCAGTACAACAATTTTCTCAATTGTTGTCATAAAACCCACCATTAACTATAGATGACGAAACACTATTCCTTTTTTTTCAAGTTTATCAGCTAAGACCATTCTGTGGCAACGCCGAAAGTCCTTTTCATAGCACATTAGACAAACTGTGCTATTCTTAGAGAGGTCGTCCACAAAAGATACTATGTCTGAATTTTTCTCCAAATAGTCAGAGTATTGCTTGAAGTAACCTTCATAATCATGGGTGGATTTCAATTCTTGCCGCTGGACATAGTCAACTCCAAGCTCTGGAAGGTGAATATACTTTATTCTAGCATTAGCAGCGGTTCTTGATAGGCTTCCTTCATTGAAGCTTTTGTCACGATTTGAATAGGCGTCCTTTCTGACGTCAACAAGAACTTCAATTCCTTCATCTTTCAATGTCTTAAGAAATTGATCAAGATTGCGTCCTTCATAACCTATCGTAAAGGCGATACCTTTGTGAGGCAAGGGCAACTTCTCATCTTTAGTCGTAAAATCAGTAATTTTGGCTGTCTTTGTATCGGGAAGTTTTTTCAAAGTGTACTCATATGCTTTCCAGTCTGTTATTCTAAATCTGTCTTCATTGATTCGATCGACTGCTCCACTTGATTCGAGTCGTTTGAGTATATCCGCAACTTTTTTCCTTTGTTTTCCAGTGGCCTCAACAATCTCCTGAAGTGTTATACTATCTTCTGTTGCTATCCTTAGCCCAGAGCTTATGTATTTTGAAACTAAAGCAAGTAAAACAGCATCTTCAATGCCAAGGTTGCTTTTCAAAATGATCACACGAGGCCCATACAAGCAAACAGATCCCTTCAGTCTCTCAGCCATGTCTGCAATGCTTGGTTTCGCAACTAGATGTGAGGCTATATCAAAAGCTGGAATTACTTTACTAAGGAAGTTAAAATATTCTTTCGTTACGGCTTCAGGCGAACCTGAGATGGTCTGCTTAATCTCATTATATTTGATCGTGATTTCAAGTTTTTCGTTTTTGCTCATCAAATTGCCCTAATATAGTTCTTTTCTTGTATTATTTGTTGTTTTCTGTAAGCATGACGGTCAATACACTATCAGATAAGACAACAATTCGCATTTAGGCGGCTTTTCCAGAAGGCCCTTGCGCAAAAACAAAGATGTCATTGTCAAAAAAGTACTTGAACCCAAATGGGTCTGGGTCCATTAATGGGGCTGCCCGTCCCCATACCCAAAAGGGTTCGGGACCTGAATTCTGCAAATTGCTTGAGATCGGGTTCTCTCTTCAAGTTCTGTTAAAGCAGAAAGGAACAGGTCCACGAGCTGGTAGAGAGCACCTCAAACCACGGCTTCAAAGAGACATGGCTTATTAGTTCGATATTCCTAGATGTCATAGGTGGAAAAACAATGAAATGGGTCACGAGACGATATGTGCACGTTGACAGAACAGCCTGCCCATGGTTAATAAAGGGATTTGTTGACCCTAAGGCCGAATTCATCTTCGTTCCAGTAGAGAAGATTGAAGAAATTGTCAAGAAAGAGAAGGCAATACCATACGATGCACCAAACATCGAGTTAACTCATCATGGCGAAAAATGCAGTTTCGATGCAATAGTTGAAAAATACGAAATAAAAGACCCGGCTGTTCTGGAGCTTGCTAAAATCGTCCGAGCGGCGGACACTGACAAGATGGAGAATGCCCTGGAAGCAGGAGGATTAGAAGCAATCATGACAGGGATAGGTATGGTGTCTAAGGACGACCATGAAGCAATAGAAAAAGCCGGACCAGTATATGACGCTCTTTACACCAACTGCAAACTGAAGCTCATTCGTGAGAAATACAAAGAAGAAATCGAGAAGATTGACAGAAAAGAGCGAAGAGAATTCCTGAAGAAAAAACTAACGGAGTAGTCTCCTCCTTCATATCTCGTCACAAGTGAATCCAATGTTGTGGGTTACTCGGCACAATCCTCATGTCGACCGATGCGCTTCTGCTTGGCTAATCAAGAGGTTCATTGACAAGAAAGCCAGATTCAAATTCGTTTCCAGAGATGATCCTATACCGAAAGGAGCGGTAGCCTTCACCCTGCCAAAGGCAGAAATCAAACCAATTGAAAAGGAAAAAACAACGTATGAAGTCTTGCTGGAGAAATATAAAATACAAGACCATGGTGCTCTCAGAATTGGTGAGCTCGTTCATGATTTTGAGATTTGTGCAGAAGAAGACCCGGAAAAAGTGAGGTTCAAGGAGACTTTGGGTCTGTGTTACGTTCTCAGAGGTTTGGAGAAGAATTCAAAATCGGACAACGAAACGCTAGATAGAAGCCTGATTGTCTTAGATGGTCTCTACGCATCCTTGACTGAGCCTTGAAGCTGTTGTATAAACATCTGTAGATCAAAAATTCCAGTCAGTCCACGCGTAGGAGTCTGAGCGAATTGAACAGCCCCACCAAAGCATTGCTTTCGTGAACTACAGAAGCCAGCAAAGGCGGAAGAACGCCATACGTTGAAAAGGCTATTCCTAGAACGTTGACTGCCATTGCGATGGCTATGTTGATTTTTATGATCCTGATCGTTGCCCTGCTTATCTTGAATAGTTTCGGGATCCGGTTGAGATCATCCGTTGCAAGAACTATGCCAGCTGTCTCGATGGATACGTCCGTTCCGGCCAGACCCATCGCTATTCCCACATCCGAACTGGCTAATGCTGGCGCATCATTGATGCCATCGCCTATCATTGCAATGTGGTGACCTTGATCTCGGAGCTTCTTCACATCGTGTACTTTGTCTGATGGCAGTAGGTCAGATTTGACTTCATCGACGCCTATTTGTTCTCCTACGGACTTTGCGACACGCTCGTTGTCGCCGGTCAGCATTATCGTTTTTGTTACGCCGTTGATTTTCACTTCGTTCAGCGCGTTCTTGACCTCATCTCTTAGGGTGTCTGACAACAATATCGCTCCGATAACGTTTTCATTCTTTGCTACGAAGATCATTGTTCCTGTGCCTGTATGGTTTTTCAGGAAATCTGCTGCTTCACTGTCCAAGCGGACATTGTATTCTCTTAGCATTTTCTCATTGCCTACGACTATGCTGTCTCCTTCGCACTCAACCTTGACCCCTAAGCCTGGGTGAACTTTGAAGCAATCCGTTGCGTCCACTTTGATCTTCATGTCGTATGCTTTGCTGACTATTGCCTGCGCCACCGGATGCTCTGACATTTTTTCCGCTCTGGCTGCAAGTCTCATTATCTCAGACTCAGAATGACCATTGAATCCGGCTATTTGAACTACTTGGAGACGGCCTTTTGTGATTGTGCCAGTTTTGTCGAGAACCAATATGTCGACTCTGCTCAGTCTCTCCAAGCTTTCTCCGTTGCGAATCAGGATTCTCTTTCTCGCCGAGTTTCCTATGCTTGCTGCTATTGCAGTCGGAGTCGCCAGAACCAAAGCGCATGGGCAGGCAATAACGAAAACCGAGGCTAGTCTGAGCGGATCTCCGGTTAGCGCATACACTGTAACGCCTACGGCGAGAATCGTTGGGGTGAAGTATTTTGCATATTTATCCGCTATTCTTTCTATTGGAGCGCGGTTCTCTTCTGCTTCTTTGACCATCTGTATGATCTTGCCGTAAGTGCTTTGTTCTCTTGCTGCTGTGGTCTTTATTTTCAAGGCTCCAAGCTGGACGATGGTTCCGCTGTAGACCTTATCGTTCCTAGATTTTTCCGCGGGCATTGACTCGCCAGTTACGGATGACTGATTCACAGTGGCCTCACCATTTAAGACGATGCCATCAACCGGAATTTTTCCGCCAGGTTTGACCACCACTGTCTCTCCTATCTTCACGTCATCAACTTTCACTTCGATCTCTTTTCCGTCCCTGATTACGATGGCAGTTTTCGGAGAAGCCTCTATCAGCTTCTGAATCGCAC
>CAZADP010000113.1:0-4880 GCA_964483905.1 uncultured Candidatus Bathyarchaeia archaeon
TGGAGTGTCAACCGATATGGTCAGCGTGTCTTCTGTTCCATGCAGTTTTATGTCGCTCTTCTCTACACCTGGTAGTTCTGCCACAATATGGACTTCTCCGTTTGTTTCTATTATGTCCACAAGTGGCTCACGTTCTTCCTTTACTCGGGGACCCAAGCGACTTGGCTTAACGTTTCCAAATTCGCGGATTTCAGGCTTTCCATCAGGGCCTATTCTCATGCTGTACCCGTATACGAATGGGCCCAATTCACGGATGGTCGAACCATCTGGAAGCTTGCGTTCTTTAACATAATCTTTTGGAATTCGCGAAGTGAACATTTTGAATTCGTCTTCCATCATCTTTTCCATGTCACGGAACATCTTATCAATGTCCTCGAAAACCCACCCTCTAAAGAACGGATAACGTCTCCTTTTAAACCATTCGGGGAAATCTTCGTCTGATGGCATTCTTTCACCTCGTTAGTGTAGACTATGCCGTGTCTATAAATTTTATGCTGAAAGGCTTTTAGCTCAAAAGCTTAAGCTGGTTTAAGGTTCCAAGGAAAGTTCCGTCCAAAAGATATGTTTCCGCATTTTCCATGTCAACTGCTTTTAAGCGAAGAACTGGACCAACAATTATTTCAGGTTTCGCACTTACACTAGATTTTCTTTCATTAAGGGGTCGACCCCCCAAGAAGTCGTTGAAAGAGGGCATTATGAAAAGTTGCGAGGTTTTGGGTCTAATTTTGTAATGTTTGCGCAATGTCTCTTGCGGGTCATTTTCGATTTTTACTCTATTCTTTTCCAATATAGCCCTGGTCAGTTCGATTGTGTTACACTGTGCTTTTACCCAAACTTGTCTAGTTACTCTGAAGCCTGCTGGATCTCGGAAGACTACGATAGGGTGCACATGTCCCATTAGAATTGTCTTGCATCTCAGAAGAGATGGTGATGGCCATCTGTGTCCATGGAAAACGCCGACTTCGCCCAGTATTGTGCCAGTTGCCGGCAAGATCCTTATTCTTTCTGGTAACAACGCTTCAAGGTTTCCGTCGTGATTACCGCGGATTATGCATATTTCTTTTATCTGTTTTCTTAGCTCATCAAAAAAGTCTGGTATGTCATGCCATTCGCCTATGTCCGCGGTTACAACCGTGTACTTTACATCACCTAAAATGAGTAGCTTTGAAGGCTTATAAATAGATAGAAGCTTTTTCAGCGTTTGAAGAAGTTTGGGCATCTGAGTTGGGACATATATACCTTTTTGTGAAAGAGCCATTTCCCAGCCTATGTGTAAGTCAGCTATCACCATTGTTCGCGTCTTTTGCGTTCGTATAAGTGCGGCTGGATGTGGCCGCAATGGCGTTATCATTGTTTTTCCTTTTTCGGTTTTATCAGGTCAAGTATGGTTCTGTAGATTTCTTTATTCGCTGCTGCTACGAAAGCTACATTTTGTTTTGGGTCTAGCTTAATGTTTAGTGGTTCCCCTTCAGGTGTTGCTATTCTTGCGCCTGCTTCCTCTATTATTAACCATGCAGCCGCCATATCAGTTGCGCGTAGTTTTCCTCGCAGATCTATGAACGCGTCGGTGGTCCCATCCGCTATATAGCATAATTCTAAGGCGTTAGCTCCAAGGTGGCGCAAATGTTTTGTTTTTTCGATCAGACTCGTTAGTCGCGAGATTATTTTTTGAATTTCATGGGTGTTTACGTCTATGCCTATCACTGCTTCTTTTAGGGAAGTGATCTTTGATGGGGCTATTTCTTCATTGTTGCGTTGTGCGCCTTTTCCTTTTTGTGCCGTGTAAGTTGTTTCGTGAATTAGGTCTGCTACTAGGGCTGTATGTATAGCGTTCAATTTTGGTTTTGTGGATACAGCTATAGAGGTTGCACAGAAGGGTATACCTCTCATGAGGTTTGTTGTGCCATCTATTGGGTCGGCTGTTACATAATGTCCATGGGGAGTTTTGCCATACTCCTTTACGCCTGATTCTTCGCTTATGAGTGTGAATGAAATTTTGTGCTCTTTTAGGGTGTTTATTATGGCGTTTTCTGCAGCAAGATCAATCCTTTTTATAGGATCGCCGCCCGCTCCTACACCGAGATTTGGTTGGGGCTGTTTTAATGTTTTAAGGAGTGGGGTAATTTCCCTTTGTATGTTGTTTTTGGCTTCAGTAAGAATCTGTAGCCAGTTAGTTTCTAGTGTCATTCAGTGGGGTTCTCCATTGTTGTATATTACTGGTTTTGATAAAGACTTTGCTGACGCGCATTATTGCATAGAACTATGGTTCAAAAAAGGAAAAAGCTGTAAGATTTGTTTACTCTCTTTGTAATTATCTGTAGAGATGGCATCTATTGGAAATTGGGCCATTAGTCTAGGCTAAGAGTCCCTAGGCATGCAACCATGAAGGAACGATTCACCACATAATAAGATTAAATAGACAAAAATTCGCTAGCTTTACACAAAACGCTGAGCAACTCACGTCCTTTGTCCGTAGTTTTGTATAATACTATGTTTTCAGCGTTGACACCAGCGCATTTAATTAAACCTAAATCTAGCAGATCCTGCAAATAACGATTGAACCGCACGAAATTCAAGTTACACTGATACATAAGTCTAGTTTTGTTCGATCCGTCCAAAGCTTCGCTAAGAATGTCACTGATGACTTCAGTGCGGCTCCGCCTGTGCTTGGGCTTTTTCATTTTAGACTTGGCACCAAACAAAAATCATAATCACGATAATAAACGATGATAAAATGACATTAAACCGCTAATAAAGCTAACTATGCAAAATCTTCTAGAAAAAAAATCTGAAAGACAACCTCAGAAGACATTTAAAACAAACGTCACATAAACGAAAACGTCTGGCGGAGGACGTTGCGACGACAGCGAAAATCGCAAAGATAGTAGAAATTTTATACGACGGACGGTGGCACACACTAGAGGAAATACAACGGAAAATGAAGCTTGACGAAAACCAAACCCAACAAACTATAGCATTCCTAAAAGAATACAACTTCGTAGTAGCGGATGAAACAAAGAAGAAGATAAAGCTCAACGAAGAGGTTCGAAAATTTCTCGTCTGAATCGCTACTTCATAAGAGACTTCAAGCCTTTATAAGCCCTCAAAAACTCTCTTCCCTTGCTAGTGATTTTGAACAAGCCAGGATTAAAACCTCCATCATCCGTGACTGTGCAAAGAAGTTCCCTCCTGAGCATGAAAACCAAATAATGTTTTAGCTGCCTAAAACTCAAATTACAATGATACATCAAATAGGTCTTCTTGACTCCACCGCCAGAAGCATCCAAAATATCCGCGATGATATCTAGACGCCCACGATGGCTATTGCTGGAACGTCTCCTATCCTGAATCAACAAACTCACCAACACAGCCTCCTTTAAAGGCTGTTTAATGTCCCTTCTCCCGATAATAGTAGTACATAAACGATAATTTAAACGTTCTGAAAACTAGAATGTGCAAAAATGATAAAATTGAAGTATAAACACAAAGCATGTGTTATCGATTTGCCCTAAGACTTACGCAGTCTTCTTAGGACTTTTTCACAATCAGCATTTTTCTCCATGAAAATACTTATCTTATTTTCATTAACGGTTAAAGAGATAATTTTCATATCGTTACCCTCAATAACGATGTTTCCAATGTCGCCCAAATCGAGAAGTTTCAAAACCTCTTCGCTCGCATCAAATGCTGACGAAGAAAGAGTAGCGTAGTCCATGATCTTGGTGGAGTCTTTGATGTCTATCACCGCAGAAGTAGAGTTCCTTAGGATATAGCCTACAACCCCGTCGCATGTTACGATTTCTTTGAGATTTGCTCGCAAAATGTCCGTAGATGTTGTCTCCTCAAAGGCCATGTGTTCAGTAGCGGTCGTGCTCTCCTGAACCTTCTTCTTTTTCTTGCTCATGTCATAGCCTCCATGATTCAACTATAGGCTTAACCCTCACAAGTTCACCTTTGTTAATCTCTAATTTAAGCTGTATCTTCTTGGGCATTTGTATGACCCCCTTGCCCTCGTATTTCGAATCTTTTATTGGTTTGACCTTGCATTGCGTCGTCCTGCCGTCAAAGGCCTCAATTTCGACCTCTTCGATTTTGCAATCACTATAAAGTTCTTTCCATTGTAATAGTACTTCGCTGTCAATACGTACAGTGTCGGAGGAGGCAAAAAGACCGCCGAGGTTTTCGACTATTAATTGGTTTACGGGAGGTTCTGGAATTAGAGGTTCAGGCTCAGTTTCGGTTTCTATCGTTTCTTTAGCCTCTTTTGTTGAAGTTTTTTGAGGCCCCTCCAATAGCTGTTCGGATTTCTTGACTGTTGGGGACTTAGGTTCCCTTTTGGGTGTGGGGGATGTGCTCTTGACTGAGGCAGGGTGGATTTTCTCTAGCTGCCTTAGAACAGTTGGACCCAACACGCGGGTTAAAGGGTTCGCTTGGTTTACATCCGCTTTTCTATATGTGACCGTTCCAATGTAAAGGTCATTAACGCGGGCGACTTCTGCGCTACCTTTGCCACCTTCAAGGATAACGCATTTGACTCCTCCTATGGCATCAGCTTTTTCTAATATGCCGTCAAGGGCATCTACAACTTGCACAATGATTTTTTCAGAGGTGCTTTCATCACAAGCTACGATTTCTCTGTCTTCCTTAAACATGAAGATTTTTGCCACGTCTGGGCACACTTTTCGGATTTCGTTTAGAGTATCTTCTGGGGCGGAGGAGTAGACCTTGTTATCCAATATTTACTCCTTCCGTGCTGTTGTTTTAGGATATTTTGAAGAGTATGCGCTCTGGGACACCGTCGTTCTCGACAACAAGATACTTTAGGCCTTCAGTGTCTCCGACCTGATCAAGCCATTTCAGCGCTTCATAGGCCTTTTGCA
>CAZADP010000114.1:0-4854 GCA_964483905.1 uncultured Candidatus Bathyarchaeia archaeon
CGTCTGTAAAGTGCATTTGCGTTATAGCGTCCGCGGGGCACTCTGCCACACATGTCCCGCATCCGTGGCACATTGCAGTTATTACTTGGGCTGGCTGTTTTTCCTCAATTCTTATCGCTCCGTATGGGCATCGTTCGGCGCAGATGCCACATTTGCTGGTGACATTTCTGCATTTATTTGGGTCTACAACAGAAACTATGGGGTCAATTTTCCATGTCGGCTTTGAAAGGACTGTTGCAGCTCTTGATGCTGCACCATTCCCTTGCGATACACTGTAGGGTATGTCCTTTAATCCTTGGCATGCGCCAGCAAGGAATATTCCGTCGGTTGGTGCGTCTATGGGTTTCAGTTTGGGGTGACTTTCCATGAAGAAACCGTCCGCTCCGCGCGTCAGGTTCAAGATGCGCGCTACATCCTCTGTGCCTTTCTTGGGTACGGCTGCTGTTGCCAAAACGACCATTTCGGCCTCGACCTCAATGGGTTGGCCAAGCGTCATATCCTCAGCGTGCATGATCAGATTCCTTGTTTCAGGAACTTCCAAAACACTGCTTACTCTTCCACGAACAAAGTTCACACCAAGCTCTCTGGCCCGTTGATAAAATTCTTCGTAACCTTTAAAATTGCTCCGCATATCCATATAGAAAACGTAGACCTCTATGTCTTCTTTGTACTTCTCTTTAAGCTGAATAACGTGTTTCAATGTGTACATGCAGCAGAAGTTTGAACAATATTGGTACTTTTTTGTGTCTCGCGAACCAACACATTGAATGAAGGCTATGCTGTGCGGTTTCTGTCCATCAGAAGCTTTAACAACTTTCCCAGCAGTTGGGCCAGCGGCAAGTATAAGCCTCTCGAACTCGAGAGATGTGATTACGTTTATGTATTTGCCATACCCGTAAAGTGAACTGTCATACGGTAAGTATATGTCATAACCTGTCGAGACTATTATTGCACCGACTTCAAGCTCTTTTTCTTCGGGTTGCTGGTCGAAGTTTATGGCTTGTCTGGCTCCGCAAGCGTCAACGCACTTGTAGCATTCAATGCAGTAATCCTTGTCTATCGTGTAGACGAGCGGAACCGCCTGGTCAAACGGAACGGAGATAGACTTTCTAACTCCCAAATTCATGTCCCATTCGTTTGGAAACTCGATCGGGCAAACCTCTTTGCATTCGCCACAACCTGTGCAGTTATCAGCAATCACGTATCGAGGATTTTTCCGAATCTTAACCTTAAAGTTACCCACAAAACCGCTAACGCTCAGCAAATCAGCATAAGCTATTATCTCAATATTGGGATGCCGCCCGACATCAACCATTTTGGGGCCTTCAATGCATATGGAACAATCGAGGGTTGGGAATGTCTTGTCCAGCTGTGCCATGCGGCCCCCTATGCTTTCTCCTTTTTCAAGCAAGTATACCTTGAAGCCCATTTCCGCTAAGTCTAGAGCGGCGTTCATCCCAGCTATGCCGCCACCTATAACTAACGCCTTATTGGTCACTGGAACCTCTATCGTCTGAAGCGGCATTAGGAGCCTTGATTTTGCAACAGCCATTTTAATTAGTTCTTGAGCCTTTTCGGTGGCTTCCTTAGGTGTGTTTGGGTGGCACCAGGATGAGAATTCACGGATGTTTGCCATTTCAAAAAGAAATGGGTTTAAGCCAACATCTGAAACTGTTCTTCGAAAGGTGGGTTCGTGCATTCGAGGGGAGCATGCTGCCACAACAACACGGTTGAGTTTATGTTCTTTTATTGCCTTTCTAATTTCCTCTTGTCCCGGGTCTGCGCATGTATATCTGTTGTCTTTTACGTAGATTACATTTGATAGGGTCTTTGAGTATTCAACGAGCTGTTTTATGTCTAATACGCCGGCTATGTTTAGGCCACAGTGACATATGAAAACGCCTATTCGTGGCTCTTCAATGTCAACTTGTTTTCCAGTTTCCTTTGGAGTCATGTTATGCACCTTTCCATCCAAGTCTCTTTTCTACAGATTCCATCACTTTTCTAGATCCCTTTGCTTTCAACTCTTTAGTCATTTCAATTGGTGATGCTAGCTTTTCCAAGGCTTTGTTCCATGTCCCCGAACGAATAGACGTATGACTGACTTTGGTTCGTTTAAGATCCAAGGCTCCATCAACTGGACAAACAACTTTGCATGCTCCACAGTAAACGCAGAACATCTCGTTTACATGAACTTTTTTATTTTCTTCAGAAAAGTAAAGTGTACCAGTTATCGGACAAACATCCAAGCAGTCTGTACAACCTTCTGGACATTTTTCGGAGATAATTGCGATTTTTCCGTAGAGGAATTTTTTCACGCGCATTAGGCCTTCAGAGCATCCAAATTCACAGATTCTGCAACACGGGCAACGCTCTTTTTCAATGTCAATCTTAATTTGAAGTTTCGATTTCTCCTTGTTGGTTAAGGAACCATCGTTTTCAACAACTTTTCCATCCGGAGCCAGCACAGCTACATTGATTAAATCTAGGGGGCATGCTTCTTCACATTCCACGCAATCTACTGGGCATTTGCTCGTGTCCACTTGAATGTCGCGAATCAGCTTTGGGAAGCCTTCCTTTTCAACCACTGAGAGTGCGTGTTCACCGTTTACCGTTACTTTTATGGCTCCGTAGGGACATACTAAGTCGCATATTCCGCAAAAATTACATTTTGCCAAATCAATATCGATTTTGGCTCGCCTAGCTTTTTCGCCTATAATCTTAGGCTGTTTTTCAAGTTTGATAGCCTCTTTCGGACATGCCAGCGGACAGATTTGACATCCTGCACAAACGTTTTTGTCGAGGATAAGCTTGTAGTTTTTCACATGTAAAATCCATTCCAACATTAACATTTTTGCTGTGTCTGTCTTTATTGTCTTTAACGGCATCCACTCACCCACCAAGTTTTTTCTTCACGATACACTAGCCATGATTGAAGTAAAGACATAGCATCTTGGGTTAAGAGTACAGCAAACTTTCCTTTACGCATCCTTTTATACATGCTTAATAGAGTACTCTTGAAGATCATGCTCATGTATAAGTTTTGCTTGTGCTTCCATAGTTTTCTTATATGAAGTTTCTAAAGATAATCCGTATTTCTTTGAGTTGAAGTTCTGAAGTTCCTAGGCGGGTGTATATCTGTATCTTCTCCTAAGAACCTCCTTGATCATTTCAACCCTTGCTTTTTCTTCCCATAGTTTTCGTTTCTGTATTTCTTCCTCTTCTATTTGAATTGCGCGATTATATTCGCCGATGGCTTTGTTGGTTTCGTTAATGACTTGTTCAATCCAATTGAGTTTTTCGCCAAATTCATCCACTGTAGTTACAAGTCTAAGTTTATCACCAATCACGAAAAGTTTTCTATCCCACAAATGTCTACTTGCTTTCCACTCCCGTTCAAAAATGTCCTGCCAAACATGATCTGGTGCAGAATCTAGAGGGAGATCAATTATGTAAGCACTATGGAAATAGTGATCTCTTCTTACGGCAATCTTGTCAACATCGAACGGTTTCAAAAGCTTTATTTTTTTAACCACTTCTTTCATACTCAGTCCTAACTTCTAATTGCCTTGTTTCGCTTTAAAAGGTCTATGCCAAGGAAATAATGTATTTGAGTAAGATAAGGGGTAGTCTAGGCTGACAGAGAAAATCACGAAGAACTTAAAAGTATGATTGATCCAGTATTCTTCACGGCACTATTGTGCACTCAACGATCACGTAAAGAGATCAAGCAAGTCCGACCACCATTTGCAGGTTTGCAAACCGCTACATAGCACTTTAGGTCCAGCTCTTTCAAACTAACGATTTTCAATCCAGCAGTCTGGAGCAGTTCTTCGAATTTTTCTTTGGCGAAAGCTTTCTTCAAGCCGCTAACAACGATAAAAGCATTACTGCTTGCGACTTGTTCAATTTCATTCAATGTTTTCACGGGGTTTGGCATGTTTTGAATCAGCGTAAAAGCAAACACATAGTTGAAGATGTTTCTTTTCAAAGGCGTGTAATCAGTATCTGCTAATATCAAATGTATGTTTTGAAGTTTTTTTGCCCGTTCTTTCGCTAGGAGCAAAATTTTTCTGGATATGTCTAGACCCACAATTGTTTCTGCTTTACTGGCAATGTATCCGAAGAAAAGCCCTGTTCCACAGCCAGCGTCCAAGACTAGATCGTGGCGTTCTATGTTTAGAATTTTCAGAGCTTCCTCAAATTTTGCTTTTTGCTCCTCAGCATATCGCATGTCATACATCTGTGCTGTTGAATTGTAACACCTCATTACTTCGCGTTTTCTGTCCCACCCGCTCAACAGTAGCCCTTCAGAAATTTTATGTACGCATAAATCCTTCTAAAGCTATTGGCGACTGTGTATTGTCAAGCTCAAAGCATGTAACCGTTTTAATAGAACCCGCTGTTGAAGAAGTTGAAGTTGCCGTTGAAGAAGCTGTCTCTCAACACAAAACACTAATCATTGTTGGTAAATGCTGGGTAAACTATATCGGCAGAGCAAAATCTAAACTTGAACCCGGCGAACGCATACTGATACTCAAAGAGGACGGATCACTTCTCGTTCACCGATCAATGGGATATGAACCAGTCAACTGGCAACCTCCAGGCTGCATTTTTCATGTTCAGGTTAGAGACAATCTTTTAGAAATTCGCGCTGTAAGACAAAAGCCACGTGAGTCTGTTAAGGTGTTTTTTGACAAAATCCATATGGTTTTTGCGTCACACCTTGTGGATTCTGGAGAATTTTCCCTCTATGCGAGCGAAGAGGACATGCATAAAGCAATTCTTTTGAACCCTTTGCTTTTGGAGGAAGGTTTCAAGCCGATAAGTTATGAGAAGAAGGTTGAACCTGGC
>CAZADP010000115.1:0-4824 GCA_964483905.1 uncultured Candidatus Bathyarchaeia archaeon
CATTCTTTCCTCTTCTACTATTTTTTGCGATCTTGTTTGGAAGACTGCTAACCTACTATAACTTTAACGTTGAACTTGCTGGATATTGGGAGAGAAGAATCGTGCCAATAGCGTATGCCGCCGCATGCGTTCTCGCTCCTTTATTCATTATGGATATCTTTAGCCGAATCAAAAGAAAAATCGTTCTGTCTGCGATGTTTATAGTTTTGATGGTTGTTTTTGGGACTATGTCAACTTCATTAACTCTGGAAGTACAATTTTGGAGGACGTCACAGTATCATCTGGATGATAGGGAACTAGAAACTGTGAATATGCTTAACGAATTAGATGCTGATAAAGTCTTTCTAACAGTCACTGACCCCTCCAGACGACTAGCCGAATTTGCGCCGTCTAACTGGCTGATAGATAAATACCGCTCCCAAATTTGGGCTGCAAAATATCCAGAATTGCCACTGGGCGTTCTTTACTCAATGAATAAATCTGTATTCATATTCCTGCAGGAAGCTGACGTACAAGAAATCAACAGGAAATACGCTTTAGGCTATCTGGCTTCTCACCTTATACCTTTAACTTCGAATGGTTCGGAAAACAACGTAGGAGTTATCCTGCTACCAAGAATGGTCGCGCCCTCTCCTAATAGCGAAGCTGTGCTTGTCATGCCAGATTATCCGGATTCTAGTATTTGGTACGCAGTTGATATGCTGTCGCAAGCAAATTGTAACTATTCAACTGCTTTAATTGAAGACATCAATATAATATCGAAAGCAAAAACGTTGATAGCCCCAACAGAAAGCATCGCTTTGCAACTAATCCGTTATCGAGAATTGTTTGATTTGAGGTTCGACAACCTCATAGTCTTAAACTCAAATGGTTACGGCGACTTGGCACTGAATTACTTTTCCAATCCGAAGATGACCTTATCAATAGGCGAAGACTCGAAAAAGATAGGAACCTTGATTGTAGGAGGAACCTCAGTAAACAATTTAACTAGAATTCTAGCTCCCTTGGAGTTTCAAGTTTCCTCTATATATAACGATGGCAGCTTCTTTACATTACTTGATGACAACTTGTATGGTTGGACAGTTTATGGAAGTGGATCCGGAAATATAAGTTGTCCTCAATTAGCCTTAAACGATTTGATCAAGACAACCGGAAATTCATCAATCCAGGTAAATGTGACGTCCGGAAAATTTGCCCAATGGCACCTTGCAAAAATCTTCCCAGACAGAATTGACGCTGAAAATTTCGACTTCATATCTTTTTACTGGTACGGAAATGACGATAGAAAAGGATATGTCCTTGATTTCTATTCCGATTCTCTAAATCACTACTGGTACCTTTTCGAAGATTCATGGAATGGATGGAAAAAAGTTCTCATACCCATCCGTATACCAGACGGCCGCTACGACATGAACGGGGTATATTTTGCTAAAGTCACTACGGGAAAACCAGAATGGAATAACATCCGTAGACTGGAAATAAGAAGTGCAAACCAAACCAATTTGCCATGCAAATTCTTGATCGACAGGTTTGGTTTCGAATCAGCCGACACTGTACACATCAATCTGGCCACGTATGACCGAGCATCTGCGTTCAAACTGTCTAATTACAATGGCACAGAGTGGATACCCATCGGAGAGCCGACGTCAAATGGAACAATATTGGTCTCAAATTATGCCTTGATGAATGGTTTAAACTGCAAAATGGTTTTCGGAAAGGGGTCTTTCCTAAACATAAGTATGACAAAAGCGCTAGACTCTTCAAAGTTAACAATTTCTGTTAAACTGCCGCCAAACATTGGCAACGCTGAGTTCTGCTCTATCAAATTAAGAGTAATCCCTGTCACCCCATATGTCCAAGCGGATGAAATAACGGGCTTAAATACTTCCCTACAGCTTAAGACAAAGATCAATGCCTTCTTCCTCGAAACTGATAACGATGTTATTGCTTGGTACAAGAACGCTCGAGAATCCATACTATTTGCTATTAAGGATTACACAAATGGGTTCGAAACAATCTATGTTAATGTTTACCCGCTGATTGCTGACCTTAACCACAGCAAGAACAACTATGGACTACTAGGCCGGATTCCATACATTTCAACTTGGCCGGTAGGTCAAGCGCAGACAAAGGCCGAAAACCCTGTTCAGGGAGAACTCGTTACTTTCAGTAGAATTGATTTTGAAGGTAATGGAACTGTCTATTGTCACTCATCAGTAATTTTCAAAGAAATGAACACCACGCTTACATTGATATTACCAAATATGGAGATGACAGATCTTTCAAAAATAGTAGTCACTGGAGATGAAATAGTCCTAAAGGCGAAGTATGGCAGTTTACTTAATGGTAGAGGATTCTACTCCAACATCTACTCAAACGACTTACTAGTCAACTCAAATGGTGGAATGCTGGGCACTATTCTATTGGAGTTCAATAATCGTACTCAAAGGATGATTAGCGGGCCAGTTCAAAATATCCATATTAGTGGCAGTTCAATGGCAGTCATAAGACAGCCAACTCTCCAAATAGAAGGAAAAGTAATCTTCCATAAACTATACACCTATGCCCTCTTGGAAAGATTGGGAATTTTCGAAGAAGATGCAAGCCTTCAGGGTAGGCTTGCTTTTAGTGTGGTCTTCGGAGATGAATTTACGGTAGCGAACAATTTTACATATGTAGGAAGAATCGTCAAGGAAGACAAATATCGCTACGATGAGATGAAGACGTTGCTGCAATCGCTTCCAATATTCCTTGTAACCGCATTACTCTTCTTAACAGCCTATGTTTACACTCTACTAGTGAAGAGACGCGAACTTAATGGTGCAAGTGCTTATTCTTGGTAGATTCATAGAACCGCTAGTTGCAGAAGGAATTGCTGATGTCATACTTGATTGGTCAAGGTCTCTTACAGGTTCGTGTTGGTGCCAGAGTATCCATGCCCGTTTCTCGCTGATTCTAGCCTCATTCTTTTAGGGCGACTTCTATGATCAATTCAGGCAGAAATCATTATCAACATAACTCGGCTAGTTGAGTATTCTGTCGCTATCAATTTTTTAGAGGATGCCAAAGCATTCGAATGTGAGAATAATAGCGGACCTCGGAAGCGGATTATCCTACTTCCCGTTGATTCTGGTTGAAAAGCGATATGATGTTATCGTTCTGGACGTCAATCCTAATATTGTTAAACGGTAAGAAGAGATTCAAGAAATGGCATTATGGTTGTACTGGACGAAGCGCTTCATCTAGAAGATTCGCGGACTATTAGGATGGGTTTTTTCCTTGAAACAGAAACACTAGCTATCATCGTCAACGTGCCTTTTGGGAGCATGATATTCCATGCAAACGAACACTAAGACAAAAACTGTTTGTCTTCTGACTCTGCATAGGGTTGAGGAAGCCTATGGAGGAATTGAATCGTTTGTCTCTACACTTCTAGATTGGTTAAACAGAAAAGGAGTAAGAGCCGTGGTCGTTGGCAGAAGGCTGTCTATTCTAAAACCAGTGGTTCTTTCAAATCATGTAAGCGAAAAAGAAAAGAGGGATAGAGTGTTAAGAATAAAGTTACCCGCGTTTCTTTATGCCTTAGGGATGCTATTTTACTCCTTTTTTTCGGTTTTGACCCTTCTAAGATTCGTACGTCGAGAAGGCATAGAGTTAATTCATGCTCAAGACTTGAGCTTTGCGGGATTTGCAGGGGTGATGCTTTCAAAACTGATCGGTATACCTTTGATCACACATTCGCATGGGCCCCCTATCTACCTTCTTGAGAAGTCCTCAGGTCGTTCATCAACGTGGCGAGTAACCGAAAGGATGCTGATTAGAATAACAGTTGACAACTCTGATATCATCCTTGCAACGGATAAACAGACTGAAAAGATAATTTCATCATTTGTACGAAAACAAACCCCAATCGTAGTTCTTCCGACAGCAATAAATACATGCTATTATCAAAACTCGAAGACAAATGAGAAACTAGCTTGTTCCCGAGATGAGATAATACTAGGGTTCCTAGGAAGATTAACCCCCCAAAAGAATCCGGAAATTGTAATAAGAGCGGTGGCAAACCTAAGCTCTAGTACGGTTAAGTTGTTCGTCATTGGTGATGGCCCCTTAAGAACTTGTTTGGAAAAGGAGGCCAAACGTCTGAAAATCGAAGATAGCATCCTCTTTTTTGGCGCGGTTTCAGACGAGAGAAAACTAGAACTGCTCAAGGAGATTGACATCTTCCTCATGCCATCAATAGCGGAGGGATGCCCCATCGGATTGTTAGAGGCAATGGCTACTGGTAAAGCAATAATTGCGAGCAACATACCCTGTATACAGGAGATCGTCAGGGATTGCGAGGAAGCCATACTCGTAGACCCTTATGATGTCGAGGAGCTGAAGCGAGCTATCTTATTGCTTTGCAATGATCCAGATCTGAGGATCAAGCTTGGCCGCAGAGCCAAGGAACGGGCTAAGCTGTATGATGTTGATCAGGTTTACGGGCAGATATTGCGGTTATACAAAGAGATTATCAATACTATCACGAGTCTATGAAGTATACTATTATGATCCCTCGAGGAAGAAAGCGCCAACAAAACATCCCTTATCCTCACAAACATATATGTGATTACACGGCTCATATTTGTAACCTTTAGGTTCCACCTTGAATAACCCGAGGAACAAACGGATGAAATGAGATGAGAAGAAAACTCATATTGTTGGGTATAGACGGGGGAACATGGAAAGTAATAAAACCTTTGAAAGAAGATGGCCATCTTCCGACCATTCAAGAACTCACGGATCGAGGAGTTCATGGCACCCTAATCTCCACGATTCCTC
>CAZADP010000116.1:0-4759 GCA_964483905.1 uncultured Candidatus Bathyarchaeia archaeon
GGTACCCCCGCACTAATTACTACAGTTGACATTTTCGTATAGTTTAAATTTTTTGCAGGGGGGCAAGGGACTATACTGAGCAAAAATTTTTGGCTACCGAAATATTCTTACTAGACTGAGTTCTGGGCGAGCAGCTTAGTACGGATAAAACGTCAGGTTCCTGAGGTTTCTCTTTTAGTTGAAAAGTGTGACATATTTTACCGGGTTATGGGGCGAAACGTTAGGTTTTGTTCAATCTTAGCAAATGAAGGATTGTTTTTGTCTTTCCATGAACGCCTCTGCTTTTTTGCGGTCCGCCTCCAACAGAGCAAAACTGGTTGCCTTCATCGCGTCAACGTTAAATCTCTTGGAATATTCAGGATCAGTTATCTTGTATTTTTCATCATTGGCAATTGAAGACTTTCCATATGCTCTATTGAGCTCAAATAATCTGAGTATTCTTCTTATTGTAGGGGATTTCTTTTGCGAGTTTATTTCTCTCATTTTAACTTCGCCACAATAGACAGTGGAGAAGATAGACTTAACGGTTGTACCGTCATATGATGGTGGCACTGACGGAAAATGGGGCGCGCTAGAGCGTGCTGTTTGGAAAAAGAAATAAATAAGAAAAATTCAATGGCAGTCAATAGTCATGAAGAAGAGAGGGCGAGCCTGCCAATGTCGACGAGTTCAAATGCATAGGGTGAGGGAAATACAATTTGGAATACAAAAAAGGAGACATAATTTTGCAAGATCTAGAGGTTAGAGACGTAAAAAGAGGGAACTTCGGCATAGTCTACATAGTTTACGATCGACGGGCGAAGACAATTATGGCTCTAAAGAGCTTTCAAGACAAATACTTTGAAATTGGAGGGGCACAGGCCGTCTTGGAATTTCATGCCAAAACCACATTGTGGAGGGGGCTTGGAAAGCATGAGAACATAATTGAAGCCTACTTATGTGCGGAACTGGAACGTAAGCCTCACCTCCTAATGGAGTACGTCGATGGGGGCAATCTGAGGGAAAGGCTTGAACAAGGTAGGTTCAGCGTTCCTGAGGCCCTTTTCTTTGCTATTCAATTCTGCGATGGTATTATATATGCCAAAACTACCGAAGGGATGAGCGGCGTAGACATAGTTCACGGAGATATTAAGCCTGAGAACATAATGCTCACAAAAGAAGATGTTTTGAAGGTCACTGATTTTCGCCTACTAATGGCTTTGGAGCACTCGATGCCTGAGAGACCTGCGGGCGCCCCGCCTTATATGTCACCTGAGCTTTTTGCCCGCGGAAGCTATGTGGGTGAACCTAGCGAAATTTACTCCTTTGGCGTTGTGCTTTATGAGATGTTGACAGGCGAGAGACCCTTCAAGGGCCTTGGACCCAAAGAGTATGAGGAACAGCACAGGCATGAGACAGCTGCGCCACCAAGGACGCTTAGCCCATCCATACCAGACGAACTCGAGAAGACAGTTTTGAAGTGCTTGGAGAAGCGGTCTTCGGTAAGATATCAGCGCTTCGAGGATTTAAGGAGAGACCTGATGGAAGTCTGCAAGACTCAATTCGGACAGATTTCAGAAGTTGAGAAAAGAATAAGGAATCTGACCGCAATAGAATTATTCAATACAGGCCATTTTCATGGAGAGATAGGCCGCGCCGATCGCAGCGCCCAGTGGCGCAGGAAGGCGGTAGAGTTCTTCGATAAGGCATTAAAGATAAACCCGAGACTTGCTTATGCATGGAAAGAAAAGGGGGATGCTCTGGTGGGTCTGGGCTTCCCTGATCGCGCGGTAGAATGCTATAATAGAGCACTGGAGATAGACCCCAGATATGCTGATGCATGGCTTGCTAAGGGGTGGCACCTTGAAGCGGGTTCGCGGGAAAAGCATGAATGCTTCCGTAAGGCTGCAGAGATAAAACTGGCGATCCCCGCAACAATTGATATTTATCCAAATACGTTAGACCTCAAGAGCAAAAGCAAATGGGCTACCTGCTACATTGAACTTTTTGAGGGCTATGATGTTGCAAACATCGATGTCCCCACTGTTCGGCTTGATGGCTTTATGCCAGTAGATCGACGGCCTCACCATATTCAAGCAATTCGTGAGCTTGGAGAATATATCACGAAGGTTGGAGATTATGATGGCGATGGTGTTCCAGATTTGATGGTCAAGTTCGAGAGAGCTGCAGTGATAGAATATATCAGGAACGAACTGGAAATCACAGATGGCGAGATTACACTTTTAATTACAGGACAAGTTGCGCAAACGCCATTCAAAGGCACAGGTACAATCAGAGTAATCAGCTAACGAGGTAAAGTGAAAACAGGTGGAATTAACTCCGCTTTTCTTCTTTTCTCCCAATTTTGTGAAAGGACGCTAACACAGAGCTTTAACGATTGGTTGAAAGTTAAGAGAGTGTGTATGGAAGAATAAATTAAATAGATTTACAAAATTAGCAAGGATATTACCGTGTCTGAGGACATTAGAGGTTTTTGTTGCTTTCGACATTGACGGTGAACAGGTGCTTAAACGAATGTTAGAGGCCCAAAACATGCTCACTAACGCTGATGCAGATTTGAAACTGGTTAAGCCTCAAAACATTCTCATAACTCTGAGGTTTCTTGGAAGCATATCCCTGCCCATGGTTGACTCCATCCACGAAGAAATGAAGAAAATCACCTTCACCCTCTTTGAAATGGAGCTAAGAGCCTTAGTGGCCTTTCCAAGTTGAAAAAACGCTCGCGTTGTTTGGGCTGGAATCCGAAAGGGCGCAGACGAGCTTATGAGCGTCTTCAACCAACTGGAGCCTCTCATAAGAAACTTGAGCTTCAAGCGCGCGCGTTGTACTGTCATAAGATGGGGGCGCGGAGGGAAACGGGGGCAGAAACGCATGTTCTACTTTATTTTGAGGCTTCCCCTTTTTTCTATCGAAGCAAACCTATAAAGTTGCACGTAAGGAACAAGAGACCTAATAATTTTGTTTTCTGCTTTCTTAAGATGTTCCTGGAACGTTGTCCTCGGCACTCTTTTCTTGGAGGCTATGGCTTGAACGTCAGCTCTCTTTGGGAATTGATAATAGCCATTAGTGTACGCAATTAACAGTGCATCCATCTGTTTCTCAGTCAAACCCGAGAATAAGGCGTCAGCCGTAAGCGTCAATGAACTCGCTATGAAACCGTTGAAAGGAACTTTTCGCAGTATCTCAAATGCAAAACCCCTATCCTCAAATCGTTGCAAGAGCCCATTCACGTCTTCGTGTTTGAAGGCTATTATGCGATAGTACTCCCATCCTTGCTCATATACGACAGGCAGAACATGAAGGAGACTGAACTCATCAATGTTTTTGCCTATGGAGTTCTCCACCGTACAATAACATGGTTTTGCAACTAGATAGATCTTATTGCGGTCAGAGGACACCTCAGTTATTTCGCCAAGTTTGGATATTTCACCCAACACGGCTGAATAATCCTCACGCTTTTCCACAACCACTTCATAGATTTCCTGCTCTCTATTACACCAACCGAACATCCGTAAAGATGGAAATTTTCGCGAGATATTCCCAAAAGGACAGTCATGTGTTATTTTGAATATAACTTCAAATAGTGTCATAAGAGAAAGTTGCCTCTTTCCCAATTTATGGTTTAAGCCGTCATGTGACGGCAGAGCGCACTAGAGCACACTAAACACATTTATTCCTTCTTTTCTATGACTATTTAGCTTTTTTCGACCCACATCAGGATCGTATCGCCTTTCTCATTTCTCACGTTCACATCGAGTTGGTTCTTGAGCCAAGAAGTTGGATGCGCGTTCACGTTTCTCGTGGGTAGCGTATGTCAGCGTAGGCGAAACCACGTTTGACTCTTCGCTCTTGCTCAATTACCCATTTTTCTATGCCTATTTTTTGTAGGCGCTTTCCATCTTGGATGAGCGTAGGATACCTATCAGCCAAGGCCTGAATTTGTTGACATGGATATTCCTTGCATTTTGGGCAGACAATAATGTTCTTTCGTTCGGCGCAACCGCGAATCTTGCAGTCTGGAGGTCCCCCTTTGCTCGTTCTGCATGCGCAGTCAAACTTTGCGAGGCTTTGGAGAAAATTCCAGAACTGCGGAAAAGCTTCTTTCATTTCTGGCACGGATTGGTAAAAATCATCAAAGCCCTCCTCGTGCAGAGTTTTTTGTAGCCGAAGCGCTTGCTGCGGAATGCGCCTGCGTTGAGCGCACAAACCACAGTACAAACCGCAATAAGCAACCAAACGAAGCAGATCTTGATCTGACATACTCATGCCGAGGGAACCTAAACTATAAATAGTTTTCTTGCGTGCGACCACAACCCTTTCGCCAAAAGCGCGCGCTTCTGTCGCACTCGACTAACCAGAATCAGCAAAACGGAGAATAGGTCTATCTTCTTAATGATCATTTAATAAATGTTTAATACGGCTATTACTTTGCTTTCCTCATGCGATTTGTACTGATGTACTTACTAGTCTCCGCCCAAAAGCAGTTCCAACCAATTATCCACAGTAGGATGCCAATGGGCAGCAGGAGAAGAAGGGGAAAGACTCGTTTTCGCATATGCGCTCGCCGTCCAAAGTTTTTGCATTGCAGTTAGATTTAACAATTTTTGAGAAGAAAAATTGAGCATTTAGTCAACTCTGATTGGAAAAGGGCTCTAGACCCGTGCGCAGCATAACGCCCATCATACGCACTCTTTTCCCGCCGATCAAAGGCTTCCGCTTCCCTTTTTTCCTTTCAATCACTTCTGAACATAGCGCTTTA
>CAZADP010000117.1:0-4750 GCA_964483905.1 uncultured Candidatus Bathyarchaeia archaeon
TGAGAGTGTGTGTCACTACTCTCGACCTATGTATTTGATGGCGATCTTTGTGCAGTCGCAGTAGGCTGTGGCGCTTGCACAGTTTCGGAGTGCAAGCCCGAAGATTGCTTGACTGATGCTTCCGTAGGGTGCTGTGTTTTTGCCTGTTATCGAGCATACCTTGACGCCGTTGACGTAAAGCTCGCCTAGGCCTGTTGTGGTGCCCTTCTTCCAGTGAAGCTCGACACAGTACCAAGTGTTCAGTGAAGGGCTGCTTGTTGAATACACGACTGTTGAGCCCAGTACCAGAGACCATTTTAGGACTCCGCCTGTTTTGCACCATCCTGCATAAGCCGCATAGTAGCCGCTTACGTTTGCAAAAGCTATGAAGGAGATACGGTCGCCATTGTCAACGATTCCTGAGGCTGCCACCCTGAAGTAGCCGCGAGCATAGACTTCCGACAAGGATGAAACGCTCTTGTAGCAGCTGGCATATTCGAACCCGCCATTGCCGTTTGACGTGAACTTTGCACTGTACGTGCCGTGATGGGCCATGGTATTCACGACAGTCGCCGTTTCACCAGTTGTGACGCTTTTGCCTGTCCAGGCGCTGAAGCCACCAGACTCGAAACCATCCGCGAATATTATTCCTGTTGTGGACGCCATGTCTTTCGGATAATTCAATCCTGACGCAAGTACTGTGCTGGCGCCAGTCGCCAGATTAACCATGTAGATTTTTCCTGCGTAGTTCAGGGCAACGTATGCGTAGTAACTGTCGAAAACCGAAATTCCAACGAGACTGTATTCTGGGATATCAGCAACTTTGAATATCGCGCTAGTGCTACTTGTGAAAGAGTATATGCTTTGCGAAGTGCACACGTAGTATCGACTGTTTGCATAAGCTATTGAACTGAGCCAGCTTCCCGGCAGACCACTCAAGTCTCTAAGGATTGTCCTTGCATAAGTGGTCAGATCGAACTGAATAATCTGCTTCTTGCCGTTTTCTGAGAGCACCAGCTTATTGCCAACGACAATTCCGCACAGATTCTGCAACTGATTGTCTGGTTGGTCAAGAATGTTGGCTGTTGCCAATAGGCTTCCTGCCGAGTTTATGAAATATACTTTGTCATTTCTGTTGTTAAAGAGCGCAAATCTTCCTTTGGGTAGAGCAGTGAGTTCAAGGTATTGCCTAGCTGCTAAGGCGGGTGTAACCGAACCAAGAAGCGTTCCTTGGAGATTGTAAATCATGATTGCTCCGTTGGATGGGTTAGGCACATAGAGCTTGTCACCAAGTATGCTGATTGAGTAGCTTCCTCCATAGGCGTTGATGAGGTTGGTCTTTACGCCGGCTGAATCGACTCTCACCACTCCAGTGTTGGTCATAAGATAGAAATAGTATTTGCTTAGCGAAATTGCTGGCTGTGATATGGCTGAAATGAATATCTCTTGATTGCCCGTTCGCGTGTCCGTCCATACAGCTAGGGCAGCTCCATCGCTTGTCTCTGCCAGGTCAATATAGTCTCCAAAGTAGCGCCCAGCACCGGGGTTGTACGGAACAGATGTGTCTGAAGTAGCCGTGGTCACTTTGACAATATTCGGGTCGAAAGTTGCACCCTTGTTTGTAGAGTTTGTGTAATAAAGGTTGACTAGCTGGTTGTTTATGTCGTCACGACGATCGTACCAGACTGCATCGATTCGACCGGTTGGAGATATGGCTAAAGCTGGCCAGAATTGATCTTTTATGTTGCTGGCAATAGCTATCTTGGAGCTCCAAGACGTTCCATCATTCGTCGATCTTATGAAGTTGAGATCTCTGTTTCCATCGGAAATATACGTGTGCCATGCAATGTAAAGGTTTCCTTCTGGGCCATAAGCCAATTGCGGCCAGGTGCAAGTCGCTGGGTCATCACCGTCATATCTGTAGTCAGCACTGTTGAAATTTGGATATTGAATAACAATAGTTTCTGCTCCAAAACTCGAACCATAATTGGTGGATTTTGCCATGAGTATAGCCCTAGTGAAACCTGATAAACCAAATCGTCGCCACGTTACGTACACTTTGCCTGGAGAGCCTACGACCACCTGTGACCATTGAACCTGGGCATGAGTGATTGTGGAGTCAGAGCTCAACCTGGTCGGGACAGAAAAACTGACCCCACCGTTTGTGGAACGTGCAAACATTATGTCAGAACCGATGCATGAAGCTCCTTTGCCATGCCACAGCGTCCATGTGACATAGATATAATTGGTTGACCTATCAATAGCAAGCCAAGGTCTATCATTATAGGGGTCGCTTCCGCTCCCTAGGCTTGAGACCCTAGTGTAGAAAGACCATGTTGCACCTTCATCAGTAGATTTCGAAACGTATATCGCCGCATTGTACGCATTGCCGCTGAGATCAACCTGGAACGCCATATATGCGTAGTAAAGGTTTCCCGCACTGTCGTACGCCAAAACTGGATTTCCATACGCGTTGTAGGTCGGTTTTGAAACTGAATGATAAGTCCAAGTAGTAAGATCTGTGCTTGTGTACAAGCCCGGAACCGAACGTCCTCCTCTGTAATCATTGGCTCCTACAGCGACGTGAATGTCCATGGGTTGAAGACGATTGTGAAGGGGATTTATGGCAATGTTCGGCTCATTCTGACCGTGTGATTCATTGGTGATATTCTTATTGGTGCTTACGATTGGGGTTGCCAAAACCGAAGAGGGTGTGAAACTCCTGAAAATAATCATCGGTAGCATAACCAGTAGAATCATCAATATCGCTAATCTATTTTTCATTTTCTTCCCTCACTTTCAAGCGGTTACACCTATGAAGCTTTTTCCATTTAGCACTTATGGAACGATCTTCTAGTGCACTCGTTAAGGAATTGATCGACCAATCATCGGGCGAGAACAGCCAATTTTAGCGTGTGGACTGGAACCACTCGTACATCAAGCGAAACGACCACGGTTGTCAACACGAGGGCTTACCGAGACGTCTACTACTCCTCTTGCGAGCAGCAAAAAACGACAAAAACAACAAAAGGTTACCAATTCGTCAAACAGACTCCCGCGCTGCACCCCAAAGAAAACAAAGGGAGAAAAAGAACAAAATAAACAAAACATACTCAAACGACACGGACTTCGACAGGGTAAAATGGATAGGAGAGAAAAGATTGAAAAGAACGATTCATGGCTTTTTTACGACAAGCATTGCCGCGGCAATTGTGGTTGCATATTTGAAAATTCAGCGCGCAACCACAACCGCGGTTGTCGTTGTATCAAAATCCCCGAGAACAACGACAACCGCACTCCGCCCCAAAAGATCATAGACTCATACACTGTTAACTCATAAAGGTCTGTGCATGCGGCTGTGGGACTTTGACTGTAACCATAAAGATTGAAGACGAGAAGAAACAGAAACTTGACAAGTTCATCGCTTCGCTGCTGCTTCAGGAAGGCTTAAAAATAACTCTCCAAGAAGCAGTTGGAATTATGGTCGATTACGCCCTCGAAAACGAAGAAGAATTCAAAAGAAAACTCAAAGAGTTGCCTCCCTTGGAAGAAGACATAGCATGGAAAGCACTGGAAAACCCTGTGCACTGGAGAATAAAGGACTCCTCAAAGAGAGTAGATGAATTCCTCTACGGAAGATAAAACCATGGCAATATTCATCGACACGGGTGTCTTTATTGCGTTAAGAAACGCCGACGACGAATTTCATACAAGGGGAAAGGAACTAATGAAAAGAGTTTTGAAATGCGAGTTCGGCAGAGCCTTCACATCGGACTACGTGCTAGACGAGGCAATAACCACAGCCTTGGTCAGAACAAAAAGACACGACCTAGCCGTGGACATCGGCAAATACATCATAGAATCACAAAGAATAACAAAACTATACACCGCGGAAGAAATTGTTGCAATGGCATGGAGAAAATTCCAAACATTCAAAGATAAACCTATGAGCTTCACCGACTGCGTATCGTTGGGTCTCATGGAAAAGAACCGGATTAAACAAATAATGAGCTTCGACTCCGGCTTTGATGGACTAACCCAAAGGATATGCTAGCATGTTAGCCTGATCCCACGACAAGACATGTTTCGCGAAAATTAGTCCTGAAGAAGCTTGAATCTTCAGTGATGTTTCCAAACGTTTATAGACTAGTCCCATGCGCATTGTTGGCGCTTGGACTTGTCTCCCTGCTGATATCCCCGCGCGCGCCTTTCTAATAGAATTTTTATTGTTTCGACAGTTATTCTGCCTTCAGCTCTTGGGCGACGCTCGAAACCTAATCGAGATCATAGATCTTAATACCGCTCTGGAAATTCAGAACTTAATCTTAGTGGCTGCCACTCGTCAACAATCTTCTCCTCCGTCTTCCGCTCCACAAACAAATCCACGTCTCATAGTTGATAATTGCGGAATTGGATACACTAATATTTTCTAGCTAAAACCAAATTGTTGGTCTTCGTTCATTTATGCCACATTTTGCCCCATAAAGAATAGCTTTTTTGGTAGTTTCTCAAAATTAGGCTTCTTTTCCCAAAACAACCCACACAACGCCTCAGATTGGTAGTTTTTTTATTAAGCCCTTTCCCCCTCCTCCTATGTTTCTTGAAATCCAGTCTGCGTTCTGGAAGCAATACAATCTGGATAAAACTTTACCCCCTAACCAAACTTTGAAATAGAAGAAACTAGCAGAAAAGGTCTAACGTTTAAAACGTCATAAGGGAGAAAATTGAATGAGCTATGAAACCATAATCTTAGAAAGGAAAGACGGCATCG
>CAZADP010000118.1:0-4742 GCA_964483905.1 uncultured Candidatus Bathyarchaeia archaeon
GAGAGGTTAGTCATCGTTCTCCCTTAATCCAGCCTTTGATTCCGAGTTCCTTGACTGTTATTGGGACAGGTTCTGGTTCGTGGAACTTGTATTTGCCGTTTTCATCTAAGTAAAGGATTCGTGGTTTTAAGGTGAACGTTCCCTTGGACAGCGGTTTGACAACTATCCTTACTTCTTCAGTCTTTAGCGGATCCAACCTCTTACCTTTCATGTTGAGGTAGCGATCCTCAACTCTGTAAGCTTCAGGCACTTCTTTTATTTCAAAACTTTCAGGTATGATTTCCTGAGCTTTGATCAATAAGGCAGGTGCTTTTCCCGCGTTTACTATTTCTATTTCTAGGTTTACTTCTTCGCCGACCCCAACCTCTTTTGCTCTAACAATCAGGTTTGCTTGTACATCTGCGTGTTCAAACCTTTCAAGACCTACTGCTTTTTCGTGAGTTGGAGTAGGAGTGGAAAAAGAGGTCGTCGTCGATGCAATGGTTGGAGCATGCAACAACTCGCTTAATGACATAGCAAGTTGTCGTTCTTGCTTAACGCTTTCTAGAAGTCTCTTGACTTCCTCGCTTTTTTCTGGGTGTTTTGCCTTCATGTATGAACCAGCTGAAGCTTGTAGAATTTCTTCAGCCATTTGGTAATACTGCGTTTTCTGTCTCGGCTCTGTTTCCATTTCAGCCTTGTGAATGTACACGTAAGCGTCAAAGAGCCTATTGGTGGCCCTAGCATATTCTGAGGCATTTTCGTGGCCTGCTTTAAGGTAATAGTTTGCAGCTGCTTCCATGTGGTTTTTGGCTCTCGAATAGATCGCCATGTCTCTCGTGATTTCGAATTCTGTTCCGGCCTCTAATGCCTTGCAGAAGCTGCTGTTGGCTAAGGCGAGTAGGCTTGTTGATTGGTCAGTGGTGTGCTCTTTGGCTTGTTTGAATAGTTCTGCTGCTTCTCCGTACATTGTTGACGACGCTTTTGCTTCGGCTATCATCATTTTTTGCCAAGCTTGGCAGAGAAAGATTATTGGCTGTAGCTCTTTGCGGCTTTGCTCTGACTCGGTTTTGGCCATTTTTTGGAACGCTTCTGCTGCCTCTCCATATTCTTCTGAGCTAGCAGCATGGTCGCCCTGTCTGTCTAGGATTTTTGCTTCTTCGAGAGCTATTCTTCCAATGCAGTACTGTTCTCTGTTGTCTGAAGCTTTGACCAGTTCAGCTGCCATTTCCTTTTCGTCTCTAAGTTCGATTTTTTCCAGCTCATTCTTTACGGATTGCTTTGCTTCTTTGAGCAGATTGGCTGCCTGTTGGAAGAGTTCTCTTGCTTCCTCGGTCTGTTCTCTTCTGCTCAGATCTTCGGCTTCCTCTATTCGAGCCCAAGCCAAATAGTTTAGGTGTAAGTATTTCCATCGATCTGTTGATTTATGTAGGTTTGCAGCCTTCTCATAATGTTCTTGAGCTTGCCCATATTGCTTTTTTATATGATGATGTTTTGCTTTCTCTATTTCATTCCACGCTTGCAGGTATGATGCGAGATCTTTGTAGAGGTTTTTTAGCTGGGGAATTTTTTCGGCCGCTTTCGTGTAGCTTTCCGAGGCTTTTGTGAAATTTTCAGCTGCTTTTAGATGTTCTCCCAGAATATCTTGTGCTTTGGCGATTTTCCAGTGTGAATCGGCCATGCGGCTTATCATGTCTAGTTTTCTGCCTAATTCCATGGCTTTCAGTGAGATTTCTATTGCCTTTCTGAGGTGTTGTGGGTTGTTTGTTAAGTCGTAGAGCCGTGTTAGTACTGTGACGTAGGTGTCTTGGTAGCTTTGAAGCGCTGCAAAAATACTGATGTCTCCCGTCCGCTCGTAGTATGGCGCCATTTTGTCGCATAGCTCGATACATCTTTCTTTACTTAACACCGCCTCTTCGAGAAGTTTCCTCTTACTCTCTAGGTTTGGTTCGATTTCTGCGAGTAACCACTTTATCTCAGCAAGATAGTTCTGCATTACTCCCCGAATCCAATAGTCGAAAGGAGTCAATTGGTCAATAACTTCGGTTGTTTTTTCTCGATATTTCAAAGCTTTTTCTAAGTAGATTCTTTTTTCTATAGGATCCGGTTCTACATATGCTCGAGCTTCAAAGATTTTACTGATTACGTGAAACGCAGAATGGACGATAAATGGTATATCAGAAGCCTCAGCCTCTTTCAAAGCCTCTATCCCTGCCTTTTCAGACTTTTCTAGGAACTCTAATCTCTTGTTGGGGTCGGTTTCCCATTGGGCTAGATGCAAGTAATACTCTGCGTAGCCAGCAGGTGGAGCTATCACCCCATATCTAGGGCTTGCGTATGACATTATAGAGCAATGGCGCTGAGCTCTATCATAGAATTGCATAGCTTTCTCAGCCAGTTCCCTACTCTTTTCAGGATCTTCCGTTGCGATAGCTTTCCAATAAGTCATAAAGGCAAGAAAATCCGACCCCCATGCAATTAAGAAGTTGTCCCTCGCCAGTTTGCCACATTCTAACGTTTTCTCATAGTGCTTTACAGCTTCTTCTCCTCCTGTGTTTGCTCCCCACCAAAGATGCGATGATCCTAAGAGATAGGCGTCGCCAAGTTTTTCAGAAAGTTCAGCAGCCTTACTCAGGTATTTGACAGCTTTCAAGCGGTTTTTTTCTTTCTCCTCTGGCTCTGCAATGAACCCCTCACCTAAAAGAGCTAAGCACGTTGCCAAGGTGAAATGGGCTCTGGCAATCTCGTACGAGTTACCGAGTTCCGAGAGAGCTGCGACTGCTTTTTCTCCCCATTCAACCCCCCTTTTCACAATGCTCTCCGCAGTTTGCCTATCCCATTCAAGATAGAATCTGCAGAAAAAGACCAAGGAGAGTTCATTATACGTCTTTCCATATTCCAGTTTCTGTCCAGATTCCAAAAAACTCTCCAAAGTCTTGCATTCTAACTCTAAACATTCATCAAGAAGCTTCCTCTTTTCAGACGGAACAGACGTAAGCCAGTAGCCAAGATACTTGGCAATTGCCTTACAGCGAAACATCCTTGCGACTTTCTGTTTATGAAACGATTTTTCATAAAATCCATGAGCTTTCTCGTAAGCCTCAATGGCTTGTTGTATCCCCTTTCTAAGCTCCTCTTTGCTTTCTGCTTGAAAAGCAGCCCTATGAAAGCAAAGGCCAATCCGCTCCTCAATCTCTCCCTTCTTCAAAAAATCATTCGTTTCGACTGCAAGTAAAGCCTGCTCATAGAGATCTGCAGCCTCTAGCCAATTGTACTCTTGCTCCAGTGCTTTAGCCTTGCTAAAAATCTCTTCGCTCTGGGACATAACAAGGAACCAATAGGCTTAGACGGTTACATGTAGAAAAGTTTTTCCTAGAAATATCTCTTTTCAAATTCAAATGTGGAATATTATAATCTTGTCTTCCCGACATCATCCAATATGGAAGGCGTCAGGTTTTGCAAAGGTATATAGTGTACATTATAATTCTGCGGTTAATGCATACTATAGTACAGCGCATTACAAGCAACCTCAGATCCACAGTTGGCCATGTGCAATGGGTCAACATTATCTTCTATGCTATGAACAGCAGAAACACAGATAGGATGGAGCATCCCAATCCGAGCAGAAATGCCATCGCGGCGCAGGTCCATAGTTTTTTCCGTGCGGGGTATATACTGTAAAAGAATATGAAAAACGCTGACAAGAGAAATGCCAGGCAGCCCAGCAAGAGCGTGTTTTTCAAGGCTAGGCTACTAGGCTGACCGATCTGTAACGCGGCTAAGTTTAGTGCGGCCAGCGTTCCCGGATAAGAAGCGTTCACAATGGGCTTGATGAACCTGGCCTCAAATTCTTCTGTCATACCATCCCTCAAATCCCAGTTCTCTCGCGCTAAACGTTGTTTAATTCTGCACCAGTAGCTTTTGAAAACCAGAGTTATGGAATCAGAAACCTCGCTGTTCTGCCTGTTCCCGAGCGAACTCTCCCTTAGCCCTTTCCAAGGTGCGCTCTTTCTTGGCTTTTTCCGAAGCCATTATACGCTCCATTTCCTTCCTCTTCTCTATAGGGATCAGCTCATTTAACTTGTCGACAAGTCTTTTTGACTCAGTCTTCTTTAATGGGATAAGGATATCCCTTCGGTGCGGAATCGCTATCTTAACCTGTCCCTTCTTGTCCACTGTCGCAGATTCAATGTCTTTCAAAGGCACATCAAGAGGCACTACTGTCTGGAAAAGGAAACCTAAGCTGTCTCTGAGAATTGGCTTAGCCTCAAGAATGTCTTCCAACTCCTTCTTTAGACCCTCTTTCAAATCTACCTCTAGCAAGCTCGAGTGAAGTTTAACTATGAAGTGCGGTTTCTTGATCTCCAAAATTATAGGTTCTGTCGTCATATAGCTCACTGCACCTCCTTTGTAAGAATGGAAAATTAAGACTTTCGCTCTCAACCAATTTCTTAGTTTCGTGAAAATTGAATGAAACATGTGATGAATTCACACTAATTCATTGAAATTATTCATAAAGCAAATGCCCAAAACTACGCATACTACAAAAAGAACAAAACCCGCAAGAGCCAAACGTTTTCTCAACGGCATCTTCGCAAATTCTCTTAATCAACCCTTATTTGCCCATTATTTTTATACGCAATTCGAACAGTGAATGCATCGCCGAACCAGAAGCTGACAGCATTGACCTAGCTTGGAAGAATCAAGATCCAATCTTTTGGACTTTTCCATATGTTCTAAATACCTGACGAAATAATATACTC
>CAZADP010000119.1:0-4713 GCA_964483905.1 uncultured Candidatus Bathyarchaeia archaeon
ACTTTAGGCAGAAGATTGCTGATTCATGGCCCATGTCAATAGATGATAGTGTAGCTCGCAAGGAGTGGGGCTGGAACCCCACATATGATCTGGCTTCTATGACTAGCGATATGATAGAAAAACTGACAATGAAATTTGCGTCTGAAGGTTAAGCGAGAAAGGGTTAAGAGAATGGGTGAGCAATTAGGGAAAAGAGGTATGGTAATAATGCGGAATCCAACAGCCTTCTTACGAGAAGAATACGAAGAATTGGTAAAAAGCGAACTTGACTGGAGACTTCGCGTTTTACAAGGTCCCAGCACCCCATGGTGTATCGTTGACGGAAAAAAGGTGCTAATGTTTTGTTCCAATAACTACCTAGGGCTCAGCAACCATCCGCGATTGAAGGAGGCAGCAATGAAAGCGGTTCAAACTCATGGTGCAGGTTCAGGTTCTGTCCGCCCTATTGCTGGGAATATGGATTTACACATCGAGCTTGAGAAGCGCCTAGCGAAATTTAAACATGCAGAGGCTTCCTTGGTTTATCAAACGGGCTTTGCTGCTAATGCTGGCTTGATTCCTCAGCTAGTTGGTAAGGGAGACCTCATAATAAGCGACGAACTTAACCACGGTAGCATAATCGACGGCGTCAGGCTATCGCATGCTGAAAGGGCAGTTTACAAGCATACGGACATGCAAGACTTGCAACGCGTTTTAGAAGAAGCGGAAAAACACTCGCCCCCATATAAACGGATTCTTTTGATCACAGACGGCGTTTTCTCTATGGATGGCGACATAGCACCTTTAGATGAAATAGCCAAGCTTTGTTCAGAACATGGAGTCATGGTCTATGTGGACGATGCTCACGGCGAAGGCGTGTTGGGCGACGGAGGAAGAGGTATAGTTTCACACTTTAAGCTGCGCCGCGATGCAGTCCATGTCGAAATGGGAACATTCTCCAAAGCTTTTGGCGTGGTAGGTGGTCACATTTCGGGTTCTAGAGACTTGATTAACTTTGCCTACAACAGGTCGCGAACTTGGCTCCTAAGCGGGTCACATCCGCCTCCAGTTGCGGCTGCGTGCATAGCTTCAATTGACGTTTTGGAAAGCGAACCACAACATGTGCGAACATTATGGGAGCACACGAAATATTTCAAGAAAGCTATGAAAGATTTGGGCTTCGACATAGGCACCAGTCAAACCCCAATTACACCAGTCATAGTAGGTGAAAGTGGCGTCGCCAAGAGATTGAGCACACGGCTTTTTGAAGGAGGCATATTTGCTTTGCCAATCGTATATCCGATGGTCGCGCGTGATAGGGCCCGAATAAGAACTATTATGAATGCGGCTTTAACACGGAAAGACCTAGACTTTGCTATTAGTGCCTTTGAAAAAATCGGAAAAGAACTACACATAATTTAGCCATTTCCTTCCCATCTTGAGCGTGCGCTTGCTCCAGCCTATTACATTTGAGCGAAAAATCATGGATGTAAAAAAGGCTAAGAAACTGTTGCGTGAAGAAATTTGGACCAAGCTCGAAACCAGTGGTTCTGCTAGGTTTCCACTCCCATGTTACGGGCGTATTCCCAACTTTGCTGGTTCTGAAAAGGCTGCAGAGCAAGTTAAGCTTCTAGAAGAATGGAAAAACGCGAAAGTTGTCTTTGTCAATCCAGACTACGCCCAACGAAAAGTTAGGGAATACGCGCTTCTAGATGGAAAAATTCTTGTTATGGCTTCGCCGAGACTGAAACGCGGTTATGTTGTAGTTGATCCAAAAAATGTCAAAGGTATAGAAAACTTTGCCTCTACGATCAGAGGAGCATTCAAATACGGTAAAATGGTTAGCCCTCAAGGAATGCCAAAACCAGACTTGATAATTGAAGGATCAGTTGCCGTTGACGTGAATGGGCATAGGCTTGGAAAAGGTCATGGGTATGGTGATGTGGAGATAGAAGCCTTGAAAAGGATGTTCGGGGAAATACCCGTGGTAACAACTGTTCACGATATACAAGTTGTTGATGTTGTTCCTTTCGAAGAAAAGGATGAGAAAGTTTCGTTAATTGTTACACCAACGAGACTTATTCGTATTTCAAAATGATACAGCTATATTTTGATGACCTCCTCGACTACGACAGTAACGGGGAATAAAGGAAGAATATTTGTGGTCTAGAATTCAACGTAATTTTTCCATGGCCTTGTCAACATCGTGTAGCCCAAGTTTTCGGAGAGTTTCTGACCTCGCTATCCCGTTTTCATCCCAGCCAACCGCTTCGTAATATCTTTTTTTGTAGTTTTCAAACTTAGCTTTGTTAACGGTTTTTCCCTTGTATGGTCCTGACGGTAAGGCCTTGTAAAATCTCGGTGGATTGTCGTCGTGGATTTTGGGATTCCATTTGAGGTCGGGGCCGCCTAAGAGCAACATTGCTCTCTGCAGTTGTAAGACTCTTAATGCTTTGGTGCTGCACCACTCTTTTCTTGTCAGCTCTAGACCTGTGACTGCCTTGTAGAAGTTGAATCTGATGTTGCGTGGGATGCCGAAAGTGTTAAAGAAACAGTATACACCTGAATCGTTAAAAATCTCCATCAATTCGCTTCCGCTCCCGTCTAGTGGGAGTCCGGCGGTAGATGTATGGTCTCCGCCTTGCACTGAGCATGCGTAAGAAATGATTTCGGGATAGTCTTTCCCGCTGCGAATTCCGTGGGCACCGATGCTTATGCCCTTGGACTGCACTGCATAAGGCAACAAATCTGTTTTTTTCATTTTTCCAAGCGTCAAAGCCGCGCGGTATGTTCCTTCAGCTAACAAGTTGCCTATGCCTTCTCTTGAAGCGATTTTTTTGGTTAAAGCTGCAAAGGCTTTGGCATCGCCCCATTTAAGCCTGATTCCGCCTATATCTTCCTTTGCTAAAATTCCTCTTTCGAAAAGTTCAGCAGCAAAACCGAGAACGTTCCCGGTTTGTATGCCGCACAAGCCCAAATCGTCAATAAGTGAAGCTAAGAAAACATTCTCCTCAGGGCTGAATATCCCTAGGTTCGGACCTAAATACGCCTGCAGTTCATAGTCTGGATTGTCTGTTATTGCTCCCCTGAACTGTCCATTCTTAACCATTGCTATTTTTAGGCATGTTGTTGGGCATCCGAAGTCACCCCAGTACTGCTTTATCCAAACTTTGTTCTCAAACTGATCAACACCGTAGCTTTTTTCCTCATGCCACTCACCCTGCCAATTTCGTACAGGTTCAGAACTTGTTTTTGCACCAACTTCATAGCCTGCTACTCCGGTTCCCCATCGTCTCCACAACTCGTTTTCATACACATCTTCGCATACTGCTTGCATTAGTTGTTTTACTTTTTTTATGTCAGCTACTTCGGGCAACGGATCGGTGCCTCTGACAACAATAGCCTTGAGCTTCTTAGATCCCATGACTGCGCCGTAGCCGCCATAACCAGCCGCATGCGTCCACTTTGCTGCTACCACTGCTGTTCGCACCCTATTTTCTCCTGCTGGGCCAATGTACAATATTGCAGGTTCTTTCCATTCGCCTTTTTGTGGAAAGCGGTTTTTCAAAAGGTTTCGGCACTCTTTTGTAAGGGTTGCAACCGTTTGTTTTGAATCGTCACCCCAGATGTGACTAGCGTCTCTAATTTCAACTTCAGAATCTTTGATAAATAAATAAACGGGCTTTTCAGCTTCCCCGGTCATGATGACACCGTCATAGCCAGCACACTTCAGCTCAACGCCAAATTCTCCAGCAACGGTTGAGCCTACTACACCATTGCTTTGTGGAGACTTGCCAGAAACGCAGATTCTTGCGCCTGGGAAAAATCCTGTGAGCGGCCCTGTTAGGAGCAAGAGGATGTTTTCTGCACCTAGCGGATCTACTTCTTCCCACTTGCCTCCTAATCTGTCCCAGAGAATTTTTGTCGCTAAGGCTCTACCACCTACGAAGTTCTCCAAAATGTAATCGTCAAACACTATTTCCTTGGTTTTATCTGCCGAAAGATCTACTTCGAGGAATTTGCCTGCATAGCCAAGAATCATAGGAATTCCTTCGCTTTTTCTCCATACATTTTAACAGCTAAATCTCGCGTTATCTCTTCTGGTGTGCGTGCGTAAAGTTTGTACGCAAAGCTCTCCCTAGGAATCTTTTTTAGCACGTTCCAGCCGCCCTCTTGACAGACTATGACGCATTGTGGCTTACCATTGCATAAATCGCAAATTAAGATGTGCTTTCCCTTCGGGTGCATATGGGGGATTCTGCCCGGGCAAGCGTCAATGCATTGTCCGCACGCAATGCAAGTTTCGGCATCCACTAGAACGGCGCCAGTTTTTTTGCTGATTGATAGGGCTTTGACTGGGCACGCTTTTACACATGGATAGTCTTCGCATTGGGCACAGAAATGTGGGAAATCTACTCCGGGAACGAGCATGAAAACTCTTATTCTTGATGCTTCCGGCCATATGCGGTTTTCATGAAAAAGCGAGCAAGCTATTTCGCATTTTCGGCATCCGCTGCATTTTGAAAGTTCTCTTGCTATCCAAATTGGTTCCTTTTTAGTCGCCAACCTGCGCACCCTTCTCAAAGGTGTTTAGAACTGTTAAGAAAGTGTTGATTTAAATGTGCCGCTCGTTTGAATTAGATAATTTCTTTAAGTCTTGCGTCCTAAATCAGTCAAGAGGAGAAGCTTTCGAGTTGCAGCCTTCTGATGTCATCGAGCAATTATACAAGTGGA
>CAZADP010000120.1:0-4674 GCA_964483905.1 uncultured Candidatus Bathyarchaeia archaeon
GTCTTGAAGACCCACATTAATGAGATAGAAAGAATTTCTAAGAACAATACGCAAGTAGGCCTTTACCTTCTCAAGGGTACTAAAAATAGACATGAATTGCTTCCATCCCCAGAAATGCATTCGATTGTAAAAATCGAATCAAGCCTCTTGAAAGGTGCCAGAAAATACTTTGAGGAGCACGGTTTCATCGAAGTTGTTGTTCCTCACTTGACGAAAGCGACAGGAGCATGTGAAAACGTCACAACAATGTTTGAGTTAGACTACTTCGGACAGAAGGGATACCTAAGCCAAACAGCACAGCTCTACCTTGAGGTTTTGATGCCTTTCCTCGGGAAGGTTTGGTGTATTGGACCAAGCTTTAGAGGAGAACCATGCGCCGATGAACGCCATTTATCGGAGTTCACCTTAATAGAACTGGAATTTGCAGGAAACTTCAAGGAACTATTAGAGCATATAGAGGGCACGATATCTTCAATGATAAATTATGTACTTAACGAGCGAGAGAAAGAACTTCAGCTTTTGAACGTGAACATGGAGAGACTCAGAAAAATCAGGAGGCCCTTCGAAAAAATAACCTACACCGAGGCTGTTGGATTACTAGCAGAATATGGAGTCAAATGGGGTGACGACTTAAAAAGCCATCATGAAAAGACACTTGTTCAAATACACGGCAACGTGCCTTTATTCGTAACGCATTTTCCGAAGGACATAAAATTCTTCAATATGAGAGAAAATGACGAAAACCCGGCTATCGTCAATAGCGCAGACCTACTTTTGCCAATGAGTGGAGAAGCCGTGGGATCAGCTGAAAGAGAATACAGATACGACAAGCTTCATCAGCGATTGATCAATTCCACGATGTTCAAGCAGTTGGTTGAAAAGGGCGGAAGCATAGATGAATTTAAATGGTACCTTGAGTTTTACAGAAGACAAGGCATCCTACATTCTGGATGTGGAATAGGTCTAAACAGAGTTACGCAATTCGCATTGGGAATCGATGATATAAGAGCTACAACAGCCTTTCCACTGAACAAGGAATCAATTCTATAGAATCACAAATTCCCCTTTTTTCTTTTTTCCAAACTGTTCTATGTTGGATTGAAGCGGTACAGTTTTATACCGCACTATGTCCTAGAGGGAAAATTGGCGGACTGTAAAGGTCGCGTTTGCATGGCTGTGTCTCCAAGTGTTCGCGAAGTTCTTGCAAGAAGAATTGCAGGCGAAATAATCCTTTCAAGTAAGCCTGGAGCAACCATGCGGAAGTGGCGGGAGCTCTTCGCCGTCTCACAGATGAGACTCTCAGACAAAATGATTCTCTCATCATCAGTGATTAGCGATTACGAAAGTGGAAGACGAAAAAGTCCAGGCACGAAGTTTGTGCGAAGATTTGTTTGGGCTCTCTTAAAAATTGATGAAGAACGCGGAGGCCGTTTTACACGTGAATTTGCTAAGCTTACGGGTTCGCCAAGCAATGCTATCATAGACTTGCGCGAGTTTCCAATTCCGGTTCGTGTGGAATATTTGTGTAGGGCTATACAAGGCGACATCATGGCATGTTCAAGTGAGTGTGTTCGGGAAGTTCTAGGCTACACTGTTGTGGACAGTAAGAGGGCAGTCGAGACACTTTCTGGATTGGAGTTTTCTCAACTTTTCGGAGCGACAACCGAAAGAGCATTGATTTTCACACACATCGAAAGTGCGGTCCCGCCAATGCTTATCGTTCGCATGAGCAATTTGAAGCCGCGTTTAGTGGTTCTGCACGGAACCTTCCCGGACGAAAACTCGATAAAGTTGGCAGAGTACGACCGCATTCCACTTATATATTCCAATTTGCCTACCGTTGAACAGCTAGTAAAATCCTTAAGAAAGCTTTACCGTATTGCTTTGCGGAGAAAACTTGGCAGGCCAGTCCGCCCACCTCCGAAAATAAGCGCCTAAGGGCGATAAAAGCGTGCAATCTGAGCCATCTGCGAGATATGTTCGAATTAGTAAACAGCACTGAGATGTAATTGCTACTTGCGATTGGATGAAAAGGGCAGACCTGCGCAAAAGATTCTGGGGGGTATCCGTGTATGGAAAATACAGAACCCAAATTGCCACTTACCTAGGAGATATTATCAATGCAGCGATTCAGACCGGATTTCAGATTGACTGCGCAGATGAACATTATGTTGAAAAAGAGTCTAAGAGGGTTTTTCTTGTACCGACTGATTTTCTTTTAGTAGCGACGGAGGTATGAGTTAACATGATCAAGGTTGGCTGTTGCGGTTTTCCAACATCTATGAAAAAGTACTTCGAAAACTTCAACCTAGTGGAGTTAAACAGCACTTTCTATCAGTATCCGCGCACGGAAACGGTACAAGGTTGGCGGGAGAAGGCTCCGAAAAATTTTGAATTTACAGTTAAGACGCATCAAGATGTCAGCCATAAGTCTAAAATGAAGGTTGAAGAAGTAAGTCTCAAAGCTTTTGAACAAATGAAGCAGATCTGCAAGATCTTAAACTCGAAAATATTGCTTATTCAGACGCCTGGTTCCTTTGGACCAGATAGACTTACAGACGCTGAACAGTTCTTCAAGAGAGTGAACCATGGGAATGTGGTTTTGGTTTGGGAAACTCGTGGACCGGCATGGGAAAAAACGGAAACTCACAAGAGGCTTGGACAAGTTTTGGAAGCGTTGAACGTTACGCATGTTACTGACCCGTTCAAGGTTATGCCAGCCTACACTGGAGAAATAGCGTATTTTAGGCTTCATGGTCTAGGTAAACAAATGTATTATTACCAGTATAGTGATGGGGAACTGCGGAAATTGAAAGAGCTTATTGCGGCCTATGAAGATAAGGATACTTACGTTCTCTTCAATAATCTCTCAATGTTTGAAGATGCAATGCGCTTCATGAATTATTTGTCGAAGGGAAGCTTCCCAACGATTACTGGTTCAGTGGGTTTGGCCTCTGCAAGGGAAATTGCACAGAAGGTGCGTTATCCGATTTCGAGGAGCATGCTAATCAAGAGGGTCGGGTGGAGGCTTGTGGAGCTGGAGGATGGACGACAGGTTAGGTTTGAAACTGTCTTGGCGAATTTGCCTTCCACGACTTATCAAAATGTGGAAGAACTGCTTGGACATGTGAGATACTAAACGCAAGTTATTAATCATTGTTTTATTGATGTGTGAATTGTGAAACTAGTTGAGCTTGAAAAAGCGTTTAGCCAAGAGATACATTCCCTCCGCGATGAAATGGAAGCTTGTGCTAAAGGGCGTTGGAAAACTTTACAGAGCTATATATGACGAGTTAGAAAAACATGATGAGGGTTCTTCTGCCAAAGCTTTGGCCGCTGCAGCCTACGTGGTTGGATTAGATTTTGGAGAGACTCTAAAAGGAACATTTCAGCTGGGCAGCACTATTGAAGATATAGCATTTGCAATGGATATTGACCATAAGGTTTTCGGTGTGGAGGCTACTGCGGCTGAAAAGACCGATAAGAAGATTGTTTATCACTGTCACGAGTGCGCTTGGAAGAAGTATTTCACGCCAAAATTGTGTATTGCTATTGGCCAAGCGGAAAAGGGAATTGCCCACGCACTTAATTCAAAGGCTAAGTATAGTGTCCTTCAAACTAGAACGATGGGCAAAGAGCACTGCATAATTGCAATTGAAATATAAACAAACTAATGTCATCCTCGGCGCAAATTCTTTTTGAGGGTGGGGTACAGTATCGATGAGCGAGCTTTAGAACATATACTTTAAAGCTTCAACACTCTTCATGCCGACTTCAACGCCAAAACTTTTCGCTTTGGAAGTTGCCGCCTTAATCGGAGCATTAAGTACATCCTCAAAGCTTTTCACTCCACTCACAACAGCAGCAGCTACATTCAGCCTTTCAGCAGCTTCAACATTCAAAAAACCGCACATAACAAAACCCTTCTCTGCAACAATCAAAAGCAAAGGCGCTGAGCACTCAGGCAAATCAACACGCAAACCCAAACAGCTCTTGCCATCAACCTTGACTGTCATAACACTAATCATTCTAAACACCTTTAAACCAAACATTACAATACCAACATAAATAAAAATTGTTAGGAAACAAGTCTTAAATGCTGACAAAACTTAAACAAAAAATTCAGCAAGTGCTCACAGCCGAAGCAGAAGCCGCCCACAAAATAGGGTTAAAACCCAACGTAATAAGTGCCATAGGCATAGTTTTAGCCTTTCTTTCAGCCATCGCATACGCAGAATGGCAAAACCATACGCTTTATCTTTTGCTCGCAACAGTTCTACTCATATTTTCAGGGTTCTGCGACGCATTAGATGGAGTAGTAGCTAGACTCTACCAACAGACGACAGCTTTCGGCGGCTTCATTGATTCGTTATTGGACAGATATGCGGACGCTGCCATATATGCAGGCATAATCCTAAGCGGACTCTGCAATCCCCTCTGGGGACTAATAGCCCTAATAGGCTCTTTACTCGTAAGCTACAGCCGCGCCAAAGCAGAAGCCGCTAGCGTAGAAATGGAATCCGTGGGTCTGGTCGAGAGAGCAGAACGCATAATCATACTAGCAATAGCAAGCATAACAGCAGTCCTTTGGCTTCCAGCCATAGAGATAGGAATAATCCTACTTGCAATACTTTCAAACCTAACAGTTCTGCAGAGAGGCTTACACGTCTATAA
>CAZADP010000121.1:0-4671 GCA_964483905.1 uncultured Candidatus Bathyarchaeia archaeon
GTTTTCATTCCAATCTTCTTAGTCTACGGCATCAAAGCAGTGCCTTACTTCATAGCCTTGATTCAACATTCTCTAGTGGGAGACTTCATAGCAGGCGGACGCATCCAAATGTTTTGGCCTATAACAACGCAGTATTACGGAACGTACATAGACATCAAAAGTCAGACAAACGTAACAGTAGAATGGATAATGTTTCTGGCTTGGATCATAATTGCCCTCAAAATGAAGGACACAGCAATATTCTACAAACCAAACAACTCAAACTTAATCCTGGCGGTCCCGACATTTACGGTTCTCCTTCCAACATTTTTGGCCTTTCCTATGGACGTTCCGGCGATGCTGGTGTTGCCGCATATTGCATATCTGATTCTTTTTCTAACATCGATTCTTGTTTATCTGAGGAAAATCTTAACTGAGCGCGTGCAAAATTTGACATAAGTAGATTACGATCAAGACCATGTACAATGAGATACCTAATGAAGTAATGACAAGATAGAAGAAATGAAGGTTGAAACTTTCATGAAATAGGAGACTAGCGCAGACTCACGGTGCGACATTGGAATTCTCGTAACTTTTTTGGAGTCGAAGCACTACTAGCGCGTACTCAAAGCGTTTTGACTGTCAGTGCAGGCCGCTTCAGCTATACATCGTAATCTACGCTGGTGGCGGAGGCCTCTTGCCCAAAGTTACAGATATTGCCCCTTCTTGCCAATTTGAACCTGATTTCCTTAAAACTGTCAAAGTGACCGTGTAGCCTGGCAATGTGTGTTCTTCAAGATAACTTGCGAGATCGTCTCCATTTCTGATTTTTGTTCCATTCATGGCGATTATTATGTCATTAACGTTCACTTTGTTGTCAGAGGGGCCTCCAGATGTGACTCCGCTAACCAGCCAGCCATAGGTTACGGTCACGCCTAATTCTTCGGCTGTTTCGTAGTCCATCTCTTTTCCTGCAATGCCTAGGAAGGAATGACCGTCATAGGTGCCGTTTTCGATGAGAGATGCTATTTCTTTAATTATGGTGCTCGATGGAATGGCGAAGCCTAACCCTTGAGAGTCCTTAACTATGGCTACCGTTATTCCAACAACCTTGCCTTCATAATTCAGTAATGGACCTCCGGAGTTTCCTGGATTTATAGGTGCACTTGTTTGTATGATGTTGGCAATTGAAAATCTGCCGATCAGTTCTTCCTCGGTGATGCTTCTTCCAAGCGCGCTTACGACACCAGTGGTCATCGAACCAACTAGGCCATACGGATTTCCTATGGCAATCACAGGTTCACCAACTTTCAGCGTTGAGGAACTGACAATGTCAACTGGCTTTAGCTGGTATTCGATAGCGTCAATGGAGAGGACGGCTAAATCTGCATAAGGATCGGTTCCGACCACGTTGGCAATGTATCCATTTCCGTTCGAGAAAGTCACAGTTCTGCTTGTGGTTTCATGAACAACGTGGTAATTCGTTACTATGTACATTGTTCCTGAGAAGTTGTAAACGAAACCGGATCCTTCGACGCCTCCGCTGCTTGTTACTCCCCGAATTAGGACAACGGAATCCTTCACTTTCTCATATATCTGCGATACGGCTGTGCTATTTTGGTAGATTGTTATGTTTTGGTAGGTTATGTTTTGGAGGCCCCATAGGTTGGAGACTTGGTTTTCAAGGTTTGAAACTTTACTTTTTAGGCTGTTGATTTGCTGAAGAGCTATGTAGAAGCTGGCTATTCCACCGACTGCTAATCCGGCTACAAATAGTAGTATGAGAAAGGCTGACGAGAATTTTACATAGCGTTCATGGAATTCGCCCATATCGTTCACCTTTTTGACGAAAATCGAATACTTACTCAGAAATAAAAGTTCCGCAAACTTTGGCAAGACCAGTCTTTTGAGATTTTGCTCTGGAAATTATATACGGCTAATACAAGATTGTTTTTCACAGAGGTGAAGTTATTCTTCAAATGATCTCGTAAATGCTGATAGCGCGAGAAGAAACGTTATCGCTATTGCGATGAGGAAAGGATAATATGGTGAGAGACTGTAAACGATGCCACCGATGTAGGGTGCTATGACCGAACTGAACATGCTCACTGTTTGTGGTATGGAAACCCATCGAGCCCGCATGGATTCTGGAGCTAGAGGGCCGATAATAGCGCTCATTAGTGACCATGTTATGTAGGAGCCTCCTGTCAAGAAAAATGTGACTATCAGAATCTTGAAATCCCCAAATAGTAGGAAGAGAATCAGCGAGAGGCTGCACAAGATCATAGATGTGGCAAGTGCATATTGTTTTTTCCACTTGTCTCCAAGTCTGCCCAAGAGTATGCCCAAAACCGCTGAGCCTAAAAATAGAACTGAGCCTAACAAGCCTATTTCGAAAACGCTGTAGTGATATACGTCTGCGAGAAATTTTGGGACGAAGGGTCGGAAGAGCATTAGAATGAACATTATTGAGGCGAAGAAAATTGATAACCTTAGCAGTTTCCTTGTTCTTAGAAGCTTGAAAAGGGAATTTTGCTCTTCCGGTAGGTGTTCCGTATGACTCATTGCGTGTTGGCTTCTGATTAGGATTAGTATTAAGGCAGCTAAAGCGTAGAAGGTGAAAGCTAAGTAGAAAACGATTCGCATTCCTATTGTTCCAGCTAGGTAACCGCCTAGGGCTGGAGAAAAGATGTAGCCAAAGGACCAGGCAGCCGAAATTGCTGTAAAAGTTAGAGCCAATTTGGTTTTGTCTGCAGAAGTTACGATGTAGGCTGTGCCTGTTGGTCCACCGAGCCAAACGCCCCACAAAACCATTCCCGGCAGCATTTGAAGCCAGTTTCCCGCAATTGAGAAAATTATTGGCGCAGGCACCCATGCAATCCATCCTGCAATCATGATTTTTTTGCGGTCATATTTGTCTGCAAGTGTTCCAGCTAAAAGCAGGGTTAAAGCCGAAACAAGACCCACCACTGCGTAAAGTATTCCAACCTCGACAGAACTAGCCTTAAGGGTTTTAGTCATGTAGTAGGGCAAAAGGTAAGCGTAAAGACCGTCTCCAAAAGAGCCTGCAAGGTTAGAGGCAAAGATAAGTTTCAAGTCTCTATTCAACACTTCAATAGGAAAGCCAAACCTCAGAATTTTACGAAGCCTTACTGAAGTCAACTTTGAATTTCTCGCATGATTTTCTGCTTTGAAGTTATCATGCGTAACGACATGGTCATTCTTATCGCTTTCTAAGCTTAGGATACTATTGGCTTATTGTCACATCACATGTATATGAGGATGCGTAATCTTTTGATGGTAAATAGAGGTTGTTAGGCTTGCTTATTTGTCGCGTCAAGGCAGAAAATAATTGTCGAGACAATTGGTGCTCGTGTTTTATAGCGCGTTCAGGATATGGAGTTTTGGGCTGAATCTACGCGTGATATGTACATTGTTAAGGCAGGTGTTATGCTGTGGAAAAAAGTTAGCAGTATCCTAGCTCATCAAGATTACTTGAAGCAGGTTCTTTTATCCCAGTTCCAGTATTTTTTCTTCCTTGGTATAGCGATAATTTCCCTGACCTCTAGTCTTTTTTCAATATCCGAGGAGAACAGGTTTTCTGGGAAGCAAGTTTTCATAATTACCGCTGTATCGGCTCCTCCTCCATATCCACCTACAGAGATGACTTCAGTGTTTGGTTGAACATATCCTGCTTGTACGGCCATGAACATGACTTCTATGGCGACTTTCAACCCTTGTCCTCCGACGAATGTAAGTGTGTCGCCGACTATATGTTCAGGTATTGGCGTGTACCATCTTGCCATTTCTAATACTGAATCGTGGAATTTGTATGGAACTCGGTCAACAATAATAACACCGAGTTTTTCCAGTTGTTTTCCAGTTTTGTTGTTGATGCAGGGCCATTCATCATCCCCTATCTGTCTCGAAGGAGGTTCAGAAACGCATATTACCTCGATCTTTTCGTTCTTTAGTGCTGTCGCGAATTTTAGTGCGGTTTCACCGGATGTGCTTGCAACTATTAAGCAGTCTATATTTGTCTCTTCGATCGCATGTTTGACAGCTTCAATCACTTGTTCTGTGCATTGCTTGCCCGGCTCATCGAAATAGTATACTTTTTTTATAGTTGTACCCAATGATCTCACATTCCATCTTAGACTAGTATCTGCATAATCAGTGTCTTATCCTTAAAAATTATTGAGTAGAACGAGAAAGTGGTTTTTTGAAATCTTATGATTTTCTTGCGGCCTTTTTCACTTCTTCTATTGCGGTTTCATCTTCTATTGTTGAATAGTCTCCTAGTGGCTTATCCGTTATTATTGCCCTTATGAGTCGACGCATTATCTTACCGCTTCTCGTCTTTGGCAGCCTATTTACAAAGAGTATGTCACTGAAAATTATAATAGGGCCTAAGGTTTTCTTAACTAGGCCTCTCAAATCTTGCCTTAAGGCGTCATCTGGCTCGTATCCGCTTCGTAGAACAACTAATGCGCATGCAACTTCACCCTTTAATGGGTCTGGGCGACCGACAACAGCTGCTTCGGCAACGCTTGGATGTTTTAGTAGAGTGCTTTCGATTTCAATTGTGCCGATTCTGTGAGCTGAAATTTTGATCACTTCATCGACTCGGCCTAAGAACCAAATGTAGCCATCTTCATCTTTCATTGCTGCGTCTCCAGTGTAATAGACGCC
>CAZADP010000122.1:0-4664 GCA_964483905.1 uncultured Candidatus Bathyarchaeia archaeon
GACACCTGAGATATGCAAGGGCAGACTGGTATTTGAATATTGATTCTGGATTCATAATTGTAAAGTATACCTAAGGTCAAGATCGCACTTGCTCGTGTCACGGATAGAAAGGAAAAATATGGTGGACCCAGTCTGAGAACGGAAACCGAAACTTGTCAAGGCTTCACCATAAAGGCAAGCAACATGCTATTGCCAAAGCTTGAACCTCCGATTCCTTTTTTGGTTTCTTTAAAAAGCCAATTAATAAAGAAGTGTCCTAGTTGGCTGTTCCCGTCAATTTCAAACACCTATTATACACTTTCGTCGAAAGAAAAAGTAAATATTAAGAAAGTCAGAAGCTGGTGGCTGATTCAGAAAGGAGAAATCAAATTGTTGAGTCCAACTCCAAAGTTTCTTGGTTTCGGGCTAAAAGAATTCGAAAACAAATGTGAAAGATTCTTCAAAATTGATAAGGGAGATACTGTCTTGGATGTAGGAGCTTGTATTGGAGACACTACCGTACCGATGGCAATGAAGGCAGGTCCAACAGGAAGGGTCATCGCAGTTGAACCACACCCGGTTAACATCGGATATCTCAGACTTAATCTTGCAGATTTTGATAATGTTGAAATAATCAGTAAAGCAATTTGGAACGAGAAAGGAATCGTTAAGTTCAATGTGCATAGCACTCCCACGGGTCATTCAATCTTGGAAGATAAAGAAAGAAATAGTTACATTGAAGTTCCTTCAGACACCCTTGATAATATTTTTAGCGATAGGAGAATAGACTTTGCAAAAATAGATGTGCAGGGTGCTGAGGTTCAAGTGTTACAGGGCGGCGATAAATTCTTAGAAACAACTAGAAAACTTGTGGTCGAGACGCATGAAAGGTTCAACATTGATAAAAGGACTTATCCAAAAGTCTTGGAAATATTGACAAAATATGATTATGAGATTCGATTTGCAGCGGATAATGGCGTTGTTTATGCTTGGCAATAATATCAAATGGGTGATAATACAAATTAATCATAAGCACAACCATCACTTCGAGATTTTAGTAACATCATGGATTTATGTTGAGTTTCCGCTAGGTAGCACCAAGGAGATAGAAACTGTAGAATGATTCCACGAGAAACTTGCGCTTCAGTCGAGTAATGTTGTTTTGATATCGTCGTACTTGCTAAAGTTGTTTCAGAAACTCAGTTGCTTTTTCGATTATAGTTTCGTGCAGATTTATTCTGTTATCGTATGTTACTCTGTATATCTCAGCATCTTCTCTTGCCTTTATAGCGTCTATCAGAGTGTCTCTTGCTTTCGAGTGAACAGTGCCCACAACGAGTTTTCCACTTTCAACAACCCTTTTGACGGCTTCTTTAAACTTTTCTGAATGCAATTCCATGGGTCCAATTTCGTCTATTGTAACGACATCGCAGTTTTCAGCAGCTCTCGCTATGGCTTCTACGCCTATACCGTCTAGGTCTTCTATGTTAACGCGATACCTGCCAATTTGCGGCCCACTCTTCTGATTAACATGAGCAAGCCACCCGCGACTATTACTACCTAAGTCTAGAATCTCAAACCCGATTCGCGCTCCGCAAGAGCGAACCTCGCGACTAAGCATTCCACCTACACTGAACCCCCTGACCTTCAAGGCCTCAACGACCCTCAACAAAACAGTAGTCTTACCAACGCCTGGATTGCCCGTCACAAGCAACACACGCTTTCTCAAAATTGCCACTTCAAAACGACCTATGATAAATTTGTGAGAATAGCTGACATGCCGCCTGCGGCTAGAACCAGAAGCTCAAAAGTCTTGTATGCCTCAACCATGTCTTTGGCCTCATACTCCACACTTAATCCGTCGACTCTCTTAACCGTCGGCAGCAACTCTGCAACATCCGCAAAATGACTAACCAAAAAAGTCACTCGCGTCTTCACGGGCTTTTCTGCCACCAGCGGCTTAGCCTTGTTCTGCTTAAAGTTGGCCACTGCTCTATTGACGGCTTCTTTCAGTTCCTTCTCAATTTTCACCATGCTGGGGCTTCTTGCAGAAACTCTGCTCAGAGAGTGTTTCAAAGCCACGTTTTCAGCCCAAGGTGCATACTTCTTAACATCATCATCTAAAAGTTGAGCTTCACCAGCAACTAAGATAACTGGTACGTTGAAATCGCCCGCAGCATATGCATTCAAGAGAAACTCACTCACCTGAACCCCGTTCACTTCTATTCTATTGATGCTACTGCCACTATAAGTATGGTCAAACGAAGATTTTGCAGTGCCGAACTTCGCATGATACCCAAGAAAAACAGCAACATCACAACCGTTCACACCAGACACCATACTCATGGGGCGAGGATAGCCCCTAACAATCTCCACATACTCAGGCAGATCATCAACCAAAACATTAACCATAGGCCCATGACTGTCCGCAACAACAACTTCATCGAAGCCATTCTTGTGCAACTCCTCCACGACTGCTAAGGTAACTTTCGTGGCGATTTTCCTTGCCTCATCATACAACGTACCCTTAATATTCAAATGACCAGGAATAACGATGTACGGCATTCCTTCCAAATCAACTGAAACAAATGCCTTCATAGAATTCACTCGATACAAATCTCTGAAGAATGCATTAAAGCATTTCGATTTCTAATTTCAAGAACACCGCACTAAGAAACAAATATAACACACATATAGCCTATCAAATTGCCGAAAGCTTATCTAAGTCATTTTCGAGGAAAACCAAAATCATGAAAGGAACAAACGTCAACATAGATTTTCCAATAGAAATTGTTGAAGAGGGCAGAGTCAAATTATCAGTTCCAAGAATTAAGGCATTCGTAAAACTCCCTTCAGAATACGCACCTTCGAAAGCTCCGGTCTTCTACAACCCTGTCATGGAATTAAACCGAGACCTAGCCGTCTTAGCCCTACAAACATATCAAAGAATCAAAGATCGCAAAATTTCCGTATGTGAGCCTCTAGCCGGTTGCGGTGTCAGAGGAATCCGCTTCGCAACAGAAGTTAAAGGCGTCGAAAAAGTTTTAATTAACGATATAAACGAGAAAGCCGCTCAACTTGCAAGACAAAATGTGCAAATGAACCAATTAAGCAAGCGTATCACGGTGAGAAACGAAGACGCAAATCTTCTGCTAGCGCGCTACGGTGCACCCCATAAGAGATTTGATGTTATAGACATAGACCCTTTTGGTTCTCCTGTACCATATCTAGATTCCGCTATCCGAGCCTTGCGCAATGGCGGTCTCTTGGCTTTAACAGCAACGGACATGGCGCCCCTATGCGGGGTTCATCCCAAGGCATGCATCAGGAAGTATGGCGGAAAACCCTTACGCACAGAATACTGCCACGAATTGGCAGTCAGGCTTTTGGTTGGATGCCTAGCCACAACAGCAGCAAAATACGACATTGGCATACGCGTAGTCTTTAGCCACAGCACAGACCATTATGTCAGAATTTATGCAACCACAAGATACGGGGCAGAAAAGGCTGATGAGAGCATCAAAAACCTGGGATACGTACTGCATTGTTTCAAATGCTTCCACAGAGAAACCGTAAAGAGACTCTTGACGGTTGAGAGGTCTGGGAAATGCGACGAATGTGGCTCGAAAATTGACGTTGCTGGACCTTTGTGGTTGGGAAAAATATTTGACAGGCATTTTTGTGAGTTTATGGAAAAAGAAGCTAGACACAAGCCGTTTAGACATGGAGAAAGAATTCGGAAAATCTTGACCCTGATAGAAACTGAGGTTGATGCTCCAATTACGTATTACGTCCTTGACAAGATGTCCGGCAGATTAGCCCTACCGGTGCCTCCTGCCAGAAAGATGATTGAATTTTTGAGGGCGGAGGGTTTTCAAGCTTCTTTGACTCATTTCAATTCTAAGGGAATAAGAACTGATGCGTCGGCTAGGAACATGAAGGAGATTTTGCGAGGAACCATACTATCCAGCCATGGCAAATTTTAAATAATTTTTGGTCTCAAAATGAACAGCAAAGGTGGCAAAATTGAACAAAATGAAATGTTCGTTAACAATGGCCACGATTGCTATCTCAGCAATGTTTTTAGTATCTTCAGGCTATGCGCAAGTCCCGGCAACAGTCAACATATATGCATGGACTGACAAGCCCAACTATGACCTTGGGGAAAGAAGCATTCTTCACATTGTAATTCGTAATGACAGAACAGACGAGGATCTTATCTTACAAAACATGACTATAACGTATCCATGGTTCGTCTACACCGGTGAAAAATGGGATGGAAACGACACAATAAAACCGTCACCACTGTTTGTTCTCTCGAGAAACGGAGGAAACGTATACACAATCACAAGGGAATTCACAGTGCCAAGCGACGGAAGAGCTATAAGCGGAATGTCCGCGGGTATGTTACAAATTAACATCGAAATTGCTGTAGACAAGTCACCGTATCATTACCCGAAATCAGTGCCAATCTACGTAAAAAACATGCCATTATTCATGTCAATTGAAAATGCGGACAAAATTATCACTCTCTTCACAATTCAAGTAGTGCTACTGATTGTCTGCACAATCATATTAGCTGCAACGATATTCCTTTCTGCGCGTAGACCTCAGATAACGTGGAGAAAAGAAGAAAAACCTGAATAAACTAACAACATTTTCCCGCATTTTTCCATTTTATTTAA
>CAZADP010000123.1:0-4573 GCA_964483905.1 uncultured Candidatus Bathyarchaeia archaeon
AAAGTTTGGGCATCAAAACCATATTTTATATTAGTGCCATCTTGTATCTGCTATCTGCAATTTTTGTTTGGATATTCGTGACCGAACCATCATCGAGAGGCAGGGAAGTCAGCCCTAGTATAAAGTGGACGCTATTAATTAAGGATAAGAATTTTCTGATTTTTCTCGTAACCGTTTTTTTGGTTAATATCCCAGCAACAACTTTTCTGTCCTTCCTTTCATTGTATATTAAAGAGCTTGGTGGTTCTGACGCGATTATCGGTTGGGCTTTCTCTATAGCAGCGGTAACAGAAGTTCCTTGCATGGTATACTTAGGAGCCCTCTCGGATAAAATTGGGAGGAAGCCCCTTCTTATTATCGCTCTTTTTTCCTACCCACTCAGACTGTTCCTCTATACAGTCGTGAGTTACCCTTATCTAATCTTACCGATACAACTCTTACATGGTCTCACGTTCGGCGTATTATATGTAGCATCGATAGCCTTTGTGTCAGATATAACGTCAGAAAGTCGAGGAACCACGTTAGGATTGTACAATACTGCATATAATGCTGGATCAGCGGTCGGATCATCGCTTGGAGGGCTTATCGCAGGCGGCTATGGTCTGGTTAACATGTATAGATTTATGACTGCTTTTTCGTTCATCCCAGCTTTGCTCTTCGCATTCATAGCCAAGGAATCCCTAAGGAAACGCTAGCAATGCTATATCCTTGTCAAGAGCACATTCGAAAAAATATCGGCGCCCATATTTATCGACAGGAATTGAAAACAAATTTCAATTTTATTATCAGAAAAAGATTGCTTTTCAATGAACTACTTGAGTGACTTTTACTATAAACTTTTATTCATGGAACGAAAGAAAAAACCTTTGATGCTACATGATCAAGTTTGGAAGCTTTGTTCCTCAAGGTTTTCTCAGCGATCTAAAGGGTTACACTCCTAGAAAAGGGTTTGAAGCGATCAAAAATGTTGCACTTCAGTGTGAAACGCTGGGCTTTGATTCCATATGGGTGTACGATCACTTTATAACGTTTCCAGCCACGACTGAGGCGTGCTTTGAGAGCTGGACCACCTTAAGTGCACTGGCTACATTGACTAAGAATCTCAGTTTAGGGCAGCTTGTCACATGCAACTCGTATAGACATCCATCGGTCTTGGCGAAAATAGGGGCAACGTTAGACGTCATAAGTAACGGTAGGTTGAATTTCGGGATAGGCGCTGGCTGGTACAAGCTTGAGTACGATGCGTATGGTATACCTTATCCCAAGGATTCTGTGAGGATAGCTCAACTGCGAGAAGCCGTTCAGATAATCAAGAAGATGTGGACAGAGGATGAGCCAAGCTTTCATGGTCAATACTATACCATAGACAAGGCGATCAACAGCCCAAAACCCATTCAAAAGCCTCATCCTCCAATTCTGATCGGCGGCGAGGGGAGGAGACTCACGCTTAGAGCGGTGGCTGAGTTGGCTGACAGATGCAATTTTGGCGGCCCAATCACCCCCCAGCACTATAATGAGCTGCTAGAAGTTCTAAATGAGCACTGCAAAAGGGTGGGTAGAAAAATAGACCAGATTGAGAAGACACTTATCGTCGACTACACAGTGATCGCGAGGAATAGAGCTGCGCTGAAGGAGAAAATCAGGAAATTCAAACCCAAGGGCGTGTCAAAAGCTCAGTTTATCGAGGGAAACCTTGTCGGCATACCCGAAGAGATCATAAGCAGAATAGAAGAGTTCATCGATGTTGGAGTCACATACATTATGATGCGATTCCCAGACATGATGAAAAATGAACCACTCCAGTTGTTCGCTTACAAGGTTATGGCAGCCTTTCGATGAACTACTTCTGGCAGCTCCTGTTAGAGTAGCCGTTTTGCATATGCAAAAATCAGAGATGTGTTCCTCGTCTAGTCTCGCCTACCACACTATTTTTCGAGCGCGCGCCAATTTAGTAACACGCATGGCGCGATCCATAACTGAAAAAACGTTCAAGGCCGAGATCGTGATTGATTCTCATGGAAAATGCAAGGTTTTCAGCGGTGATTTTTTTCCAGAATCGGGCTAGGAAGAGGCTGTTTTTTGCGAAGGAAGCTTGTCATGGGCTCTGTTCGCGGTCAAAAACTACGCATAATGCCACTACAAACCACGCACAGAATGAACAACTTTATAGCGCTCGTTATACCAACAGCAAATAAGAACACATTTCTGCCTCTACTGAAAGGTTAGAACTTGAACCTGAGAAAATGAAAGGCTGATCAAATGGAAAAAGCGCCGTCGTAGGGTTTAAATGAGTGTCGCATGAAAAAAGATGCAAAAACTGTTGCTGGCACCAGTATTCTGGGCACGTTGGTAGTAACACTCTATTATTCAATGAAATTTTCTGGTTTAAAAATTCCTTTCCCATGGCTTCCATATCTAAAATTCGATTTTACGGGAGTCCCAATAGTTCTGTCTCCGCTCTTTTTCGGCTTAGCTTCTGGATCTACAACGTCCGCCATTGCCTTCATTGCAATCCTCATACGTGGTGGTGACGTTGTTGACGTTGTTGGAGCATCGGCGAAGGCAATAGCAGAATTTGCCACCATATTGGGTATGGCAATCGGCGCTAAGCTGTTCAAGAAGACTTCCAACATCGAAAAGGGAGTATCCTTAATCTCAGGCATTGCAACCCGAACTGCGGTCATGTTCTTTGTAAATTTAACCATCATTTCATTTTTCTTAAGCACGCTAATAGCAGCTTTCAACATCATTCAAGGTGCAATAGGCATTCTTCTCGGATATTTCATACACGGCGTAATCATCCATAAAACGCCTTTCTTCGCGACAGCTACTAAAACGTGAACCCTGCTTATCCTTATCAATGTGCTAAATGAACAAATCTTTCTTCTTTGGCATAATCAGCTTCTTTGCTCTTGCCTTTTCGCATTTTGGATAAACATATCCGCGTATGATCGCAACGGGGACCCCTTCGTCAGCTTGTCCGATAACAAGCTCAGCTGCCGAAGCTAACTCATCAGCAATAGCGATTCTCTTCACTCTTAGCATATATCCAAACAGGTCTTTCTCTCCTATTCGACTACGAATCGGCTCAATTCCAGCAACTCCTATAGCCACGTTGATTTGGCCATCACGCAAAGGACGGCCATTAGTGTCAGAAATAATTACGGCAACATCTCTTCCCGTTATTTTTCTTATTCTCCTCCGAATTCTCCGTGCTGATAGGTCAGGATTCACAGGTAATAGAACAACATTCCTCTCTCCCGGAACGTTGGACCGATCCACTCCAGCGTTTGCACAAATGAATCCGTGCTTTGTCTCAGTGATTATGTTTCCGTTACCCATTCGAACAATGCTTTTTGACTGGCGAAGAATGACTTCGATGAGTGCGGGGTCTTTATCGAGCCTTTGACCTAAGCTTTTCGCGAATTCTGAAGGCTCCACCTTTTCAAGGTTTAAAACGTTTCCTTCTGCACGAGAAACAACAACGTGCGTGAGCACTATAGCATCGCCATCTTTAACCCTGATCCCTCTTTTTTCTGTGATACTGCACACAAGTTCAGCTAGATCATCTCCTTCTTTTATTATCGGCAAGCCTTCCAGTCCAATTATCTCAATCATCTAATCACCCATTACGCCCATTAGACAAGAAATATAACATACATCATTTAAATCCTAATGTTACATTCAAGGAAGAGAGGTATGATAAAAGCAAGTTCTCACATTCATCCTCGATGCAATGCGTCGCGAGACACCTTGGAAAAGTTTGTTTTCGGAAGAGAAAGGAAGCCTGAAGAAGAATTCGGCATTTATCGAGGTGTTCTAGTAGCCAGATCAACCGATAGGAATGTGCTTCAAGTTTGTCAGGATGGAGGGGTTGTAACAACTCTTGTCACTTCTGCGATGAAAAACAAAATAATTGATGGCGCGGCAGTCTCTGCGATAAACAAGCATAAGCCGCTTTATCCGTTCCAATTTTTGCTACAACTCCAGAACAGATTCTGCAATGCGCCGGAACCAGATATTTCTATTGTCCAAACCTACTAGCCCTAAGAAGAGGCATCGAACAAGATAGAAAACATGTTGCTTTTGCCGGCTCTCCGTGTCAAATAGAAGCAGTTGCTTAAGATAGGTAACGTGATTCTAACGCCACATATAGCCGCTACACTATTGAGGCGTTGCGCAGGATGGATATTATGGTTGCAGAAGATATAGTTAAAGTTCTCGCCGGTAAAAAACCTGAGCATGTTGCAAACCCTAAAGTCTATGAGAAATTATTAGAGAATGAAGCCAGCTAGCCTTTGTAAGATGTCGTAAAAATTGGTGTTTCATAACCTACTCTTGTTCATGTACAGTAACGTAGAAGGGTCGTTGCTTCCGTACAGCCAAACGAGGAAGCTGGGGTGTTTCCTCAAGCGGAGTATTTGGTTCTCCTGGCTCTCGACGGCAACAATAATATCAGTAGCATCCCACGAACTCCATTCCTCCCAGTGGCGGCCACAACACCTGCCTGCCATCACCATGGTAAGACGAAACCATTGTTCGCGATTACTTGCTTGTACCAGTAGAAACTCTT
>CAZADP010000124.1:0-4545 GCA_964483905.1 uncultured Candidatus Bathyarchaeia archaeon
TTTCTAAACCTCATAAATGGAGGAAAACTGGCTGCAACCGAACTTGATTTTCAGGAACACATGGTGATGCCCGTGGGCGCCAAGACTTTCTCAGAGGCAATAAGGATGGGCGCGGAAGTCTACTATGAGCTTGGAAAAATGTTAGCCAAGAGATGGGGTAGACACTCTCTAAACGTCGCAGACGAGGGAGGATACACGCCTCCAGGCATGAAAGACCCCAAAGAAGCCTTCGATGCGATGTTAAAGGCTATAGAGGAACTCGGATACGAAGATGAGTTCGTACTTGGACTGGATGTTGCCGCAACTCACCTCTACAACAAGGAGAAGAAGAAGTATGCACTAATGGGGAAAGAGCTCTCTAAGGAGAACCTTATGGACTTCTACGAGGACCTGGTTTCAACGTATCCCCTTCAATCGATCGAAGACCCTCTAGAAGAAGAGGATTTTGAAGGATTCGCGGAACTGACAAGGACGCTTAGAATCCAAATAGTTGGCGACGACCTCTTTGCCACGAATCTAAAGCGACTGAAAGAGGGAGTCAAAAAGGGAGCTGCAAACGCCCTTCTATTAAAGGTTAACCAGATAGGAACCCTCAGCGAAGCCCTAGATGCGGCACAACTCGCCTTCAAAAACGGGTACGGCGTCCAAGTCTCTGAAAGATCTGGACAGACGGAAGACACATGGCTAGCTGATGTGGCCGTTGGACTAAATGCTGGGCAAATAAAGACTGGTGCGCCTTGCAGGAGCGAGAGAACCGCCCAATACAACCAGCTGCTCAGGATAGAAGAAGAGCTAAGGAGCACCGCTAAGTATGCTGGGAAAAACTTTAGAAAACCCTTCTGAGCACGTACATACTGACTGGTGAGTGAACTCACCTAGGAATGGCGAAAGTTTTATTAGGTTGGATAATCCAACCTATCCTCTATGTCTTCCCTAACGTCTCGTCAAGTTGCTTTGTTCAGCGTTTTCGCCGCAATGTGTATCGGCATTCAGCTTGCACCTAGACCTCCTAACGTTGAATTTACCTCTCTGATCGCTTTCACCATGGGTGTTTTCTTTGGAAGTCTGCCAGCGGGAATTTTTGGAGCTCTGGTGATGTTTGTTAACGGTTTTCTCTCGCCTTGGGGCTTCGCAGGAATGATTATGCCTTTCCAAATGGCTGGCATGTTTATAGTTGGGGTTGCTGGAGGTGTCTACAAGAGGTACGTGGCTGGCGAGAGATCTGGCAGGCTGTGCGTTGAAGCTGCTGTTTTGGGTGCTTTTCTCACCCTCATCTACGACGTAATAACCAATAGTGGGGCAGCTTTGTTAGCTGGCAGAGCCCTCATTTTAACTTTCTTTATGGGAATAGCAATGTCCGTTGTACATATCTGTTCTAACACCATATTCTTCGGATCCGCCTTCATCCCTCTTCTTAAGACTTTACAGAAATTCTCGTCGCGGTGAGTTGTATTATGGGGAAAAGAACTTTTGTTTTCGTGGTTTTAGCTCTATTAGTTTGCTTGACGGTATCGACTTCTTTCGCAGGATATTATCATTATATGTACAATGACTTACGTAGAAAGACGCGCACAAAAATTATCCACATCAACCTTGGAATCAATTATGGAAACGGCACTATAGAGTGGTTTAATCAAACTGAAGCGAGAGCGGGAGATGCTTTACTTGACGTCACTACGTTAGTAGCCACCGTTAACTACACACCCAGCATCGGGGGCGCAGCAGTTGACGCAATTAACGGCTTATGGAAATCTGGTAATTATGGGTGGTATTGGTGGATGTGGACCAGCTGGGGGTGGTTTGAAGGCCCGGTGGCTTGTGACAAGTACGTAGTGGGTGATGGAGAAACGCTCTACTGGTACTATGAAGACCTTTCAGTCTATCCTCCTCAACAACCTCCGTAGTATCTGAGGATTGCAGAGCCATTATTTAGACGCATTTTTCTGTTTGCGGTTTACTTCACATTTTTGAGCATTCTATATGCTTGTTCTTCAACATCGGCTATTTCTACTAAAATATCGGATACTTCTTGCTTATCTTGTTTTAACGCTGCTTCACACAGTTTCATAATTTTCTTTCCAGACTGTCTGAATAATATCGATGCTTCAGTCCAATTACTTACAGTGTACTTGTCTCCCAACGTTTTGAGTACATCCGCTTGCCAAAAACGCATCCCGTGACTATTTTCAAATGTTTCAGGCAACAGAGGTGGCGTTGTCGCATAAGTAACCATATGTTCAAAACACTTCTTGTTGTCCCATTCAAAGATTTCATCAGCTAATTTACGCATAGCGGGAACGCCAAAAAGACTTACTGGGGGATGTAAAAACCGCTCAGCCTTATAGGAAAAACCCTTCTTGGCAACTTCAAACTCGGATGGTATGTTTTCAGGAAGGGTAAACGCCCTTATAGTGTTTCTCTTACTCATCCCTGGCACTTTAACATCCAAAGATTTCTCAAATGCGTCATATGGTATTTTCTGAACATTCTCATGGCTGCAATCATGCACAAAGACAACCCGTTCCTCATCGTCATACCCAACAACAAGAACATAATGGATGGGAACATGTTGTTTCTTATGAAGGTCTGGGTAGTAATGGAGATAAAACATATCGAGGGCACCAGCCACAACTGGTCGTCCTTCGTCAATAAAATCTTTAAGACGAGAAAAAGTGAACTTGAAATTTCTTCCTTCAATTACAGTTTCTTCAAATCCTATGATATTTGCCAAATCTTTCATCAAATACTTGGGATTTGCGCCCCAATACACCATACACGGTGGATTTGCCCTTTTGAAGTGAAGATAGGCGAAACCAGCCATACCGCCTACAACAGAGAGGAGGAAATCAGTGTAATCTGCTCCCTTCCACACCAAAAGATCTACCAGTCCATTAACATAACATGTAGATTCACATACTTTGTGAGGTAATGTATGTAGCTTTTTCATGTGATCTATCTCTCGCGCGCTTTCTGTCACTCATGTAAGCAAGCAAAGATATTAATCCTCTCCACAGCGGAGATATCCTCCGTAACCCCCATTTTTCTTATGCTGTCATGAATGTCTATTTCGATTTGATGCATGCGTTTCTTTCTTGCACCTACACTTCACATTTCTGTTTACTTACTCTGGCTTCATAAATAAAATAAACCTATCTTTTCAACTGAATTAATATGTTCATGAGAAGGGTTATTCGTAGGAAAAAATCTGGCTACGTCTTAGGGTTCATACTCTTTTCTATTGGACTAATTTTGCTATTTGCAGTTTTATGGAAGGCATGGCCCAACATGTCCGCTTCAAACGATGCGTTTTCCGCTTTGTGGTCGTATCTCTGGTCAGAACAGCTTGATTTTGGCTTGGGTGTTAGGTTAAGACTGATGCATTTGGCCATTGTGGGAGCAGCTGCACTAGTTTTAGGAATTGTCGTTCTAGCGTTGAGCCGACAAATCTTCTCCGTTTACGCGGGAGAAAATGTTTTGTTGCAGTGTCCCTTCTGCAAAAACCATTGGAAGGCAAGCCGGGGAAGGGGATTTGCTGAGTGCCCCCACTGTCGTCAATTCGTTGAACCAATGGAAGTGAAGACTGGAAAATAATATACGCAGTCAGAAGATAGGCTTGGCAAAGTGAATAATTGGCAGATTCTTCGGCGGGCATGCTTCAAAGAGCGATGCTGGGAAAGTTTTATATAGGTTGAATGTTAATTCTGGGAGGGCACGAGTGTTTGAAAGACTAACCCAGACAGACAATAGGTATAAGTTGTTTTCTTCTGGAGAATTAAGAACTGTTGCATTGGTTGAAGCTGCTCTTTTGAAGGGTGCTCGAAGATATCTGAGTGATAATGGGTATCTTGAAGTCGTGGCTCCACACGTTGTATCAGCTACTGGTAGTTGCGAGGTAATAGAAACTTTGCTAGAGTTGCAGTACTTCGATAGACAAGCGTTCTTAACTCAGACGGCTCAGTTGTATCTGGAGGCTCTTGTACCTTTTCTGGGAGGGAAAGTGTACACGTTTGGTCCTAGCTTTAGAGCAGAGGCTAGAGTTGATAGCAGGCATCTGGTTGAATTTTCTCTTTTAGAACTAGAGTTTGAAGGAAACTTTGAGAAATTACTAACAATAATAGAAGAGCTCTTCATCAGCATGATGGGAGAAGTTCGTTCTCTTCCGATTGATAGTGAACATCTAGCGCAACTTAATACTCCTTTCAAGCGTTTCACTTATGGAGAGGCTATTAGTACATTGAATTTGGAATGGGGTAATGACATATACTCCACTGACGAGCAAGAACTTCTGAGAATAAATGGTAATCAACCATATTTTATTACTCACTTTCCAAAGGAACTGAAGTACTTCAATATGAGGGAGAATGAAACTGATTCTAGAGTGGTTAACAGTGCAGATTTCATAGTTCCTTGTGGTGGGGAGTGTGTGGGGGCTGCTGAGAGGGAATATAAACCAGACATTTTGCTAAAACGTCTGAAAGAGTCAAGTATGTACGTTAATTTTGTAGCTAAGGGAGGAAATCCTAAGAGCTTTGACTGGTACATCAA
>CAZADP010000125.1:0-4542 GCA_964483905.1 uncultured Candidatus Bathyarchaeia archaeon
AACACAAAAGAACTGTATTCTTAACCTTTCTGGCATTTTCCCTCGAACAATCCTTAAGGAGCAAAAACGAGGCTGCTACCAGTCCAAAATCAGTTACAGCTACAAGAGGAATAAACCAAAAAGAAACAAGGTTCATAAGCCAAGGTATTGGACTGAGCAAAACCGCAGAAAGATAAAATGATGCAGCTGCAATTGCAGCTGGCTTTTCTCCATAATGAACCGCCAATGTTTTCACATGTCGCATTTCGTCACCTTTAACGTCTACAATTCCCTTGGTTATTTCCCTGCCAGTGTTCGAAAGAAAAACACAGGAAACAAAAATCAAAACGTTTAGTTTAGCCTCATTAACAATTACCACGCTTCCATAAATGAAAGGTATTGCAACACATGTGCTGACTAGTAAGTTTCCTAGTAGGCCGCTGCGTTTTCCAAAAGTCGTGTAAGTCATAAAGATTATCCACGCAATTATGGCTATTACGAAGCAGAAAATGCTCGCTAGGTAAGCAGCTCCGAGACCTATTGCTGTAAGAATAAATGAGAAGGCTAAGGCTTCCTTAGGCTCGATTAAGCCGCTTGGGATTGGGCGGGTCGGCTCGTTTACAGCATCGATTTCCCTGTCATAAAAGTCATTTATAGCCATGGACGCAGCTGTTAGCATAAGGCCAGTAATAAATCCATATGCAAGGTTCTGCCAAAGAATGCTTAAAGAATTGGTGTCTGCAAGTGCCGCGCCGACTACGACGGCGAAACCCATCATTATGCAATTTACTGGGCGCATTAAGCGCAGGTAGCCGCTGAGCTTACTCATATGACCCAAACCGCGTATTTAACCATAAGCCGTTATTAAAGTTATAAAATTCGCGATCAGATTCGAAAGTTTAATACGTTTGGCATGAATAAATCGTATCAAAATTTGGTGACGGCTTTTGCGAGACAACTACGCACCAGAAAGGTTAAGAGTAATCATTCCGGTCGGCGGGAAAGCCAAGCGTCTGCTACCGCTCACAGCTGAAACTAGTAAGGCGTGCCTTCGCCTTCTAAACAGACCATTAATAGAATTTTCGCTGCTATCCCTTGCGCGTCAAGGTATCAGAAATTTCATCTTCGGAGTGAAGGGCTACACAAACTACAGAGACCTGCATGACTATTTTGAATCAGGTTATGGGTTTTCGTCAGGATATGGCATAGCTCCGCGCGTTCACATAAAATACCAGCCGAACGTGGATGACCTTGGAAGCGCAGATTCAGCAAGGATAAACATGGAATATTACAACATCAGAGATCCTATTTTCGCTGTGCAGGGCGACAATATTTTCGATGTGGACTTAAAGGAACTTGTAGAGTTCCATCGAAAGAAGGAAGCCGTAATGACTATAGCCCTTAGGGAAGTACAAAATGTCGAAGGCTTCGGGATAGCAGACATAAACAAGGAGATGAGGATTGCGAGATTTGTTGAAAAACCAACACCCAAAGAAGCCCCATCTAATCTTGCCAATACAGGCTTATACATGGTCTCACCGGAAATAAGGAAAATATTCAAAGAAAAAGGAGTCAAACAACTGATTAAGGATACTCACCGGCTGGATTTCGGCTTCGATTTTATACCATACTTAATAAAAACTGGCAGACCTGTGTACGGGTATAAGTTAAAGGGAAGTTGGTATGACGTAGGCAGTCCAAAACACTACCTAGAAGCTATGCAAGACATGCTTAATGGTCGCTTCTCGTCATTGACAGATTTTGGAGGAAGAATAAGCAAGGAAAAAAGAATATGGGTTCAGGGAGAAAGCACAGAATCTATGAAAAGACGGCAAGAAATCATAAAGAGAATCGAACGCGGAGAAATAGAAGTCGAAGGATCGGTTCTCATTGGAAGACACTGTAAAATAAGTGACGATGTCAGAATAGTTAATTCATGTGTTGACAACTACACGAAAATAGGCGAAGGTGTTGTGATAGAAAGTTCTGCGGTCATGGATAGAGCTATAGTCGAAGAAAAGGCGGAAATAAAAGAAAGCATCGTAGGCAGACACGTAACAATCCTTTCAAGCGCAAGAAGACGGACAAAAATAGACTCAGTTTCAGTTGTCGCAGATGACGTGACAATAGCGGAAGGCTGCAAACTAACAGCAACAAAAATATATCCACACCAATATGTGAGAGGAGAATTCACAAATCAAACATTAATGCCAGGCTAGACATGAACAGCAATTTATCAGAAGTCAGACGGAAAACAGTTTCAGTAAACCAGTATATAGACAGGATAAACCAACCGTTCCGGCAGAAATTCTTGACAAGAAAACGAACATACCGACTGAAGCAAGAGACGGCAAATGAGCTTAAAAAATTCGCAAATGGCTATGTGATAGTTGCTTTTTCGGCAGAATGGTGCAAGGATTGTGCAGCAAACATTCCAGTGTTAGCATTGGTATCTGAAGCAACTGGATTAGAGGTCAGGATTTTCGGAAGCTTAAAAAAAGATCCATTAAGCCATACTAGAAAATGGAGGATTCCACCTTCGCCGCCAGAAGTTGAAACGTTCCATGTTGACAAAATTCCACATATAGCAGTATTAGATAAAGAAGGCAACGAGATTGGAAAGATAATCGAGAACCCACAAGAGAAACCAACATTGGAAGAGGAATTGCTAAAGATCATCTTGGAAAAAAATAGCCTCCTCAGCTGTCAGTTCTCCCAGTATTAGCTTTTGAAGGATCCAGCTATTGAGTACTTTTGTGCATAAAACGGTTCTCGTTATATCTCATTTTCTCAAGGTAGTCTTTTTCCAAGTTCATGTTCAAAGCCATACATGCTTGCATAAAACAAACGAAGATATCTATGAGTTCATGCTTCAATTCTTCAACGGTGAAACTCTGCTCGTCTCGGTAGTATTGCTTTCGAATTCTAGATATTTCACCCAATTCCTCAACCATCACTAGTACAAAATGCTCCATAAACTTCAAGGCATCTTCGGGTGTTCCGCATTTCTCATAAGCGTTCCATCCTAACTTTCGGTCAAACTCTTTCTGTACCTCAAAAATTTGCTTCAATTCCAAGAGAAAATCCTCCTAGTCTGAATTAGGTCTTTGCAATAATAGGGCATTTATGCTTTAAATCTCTCTGAGCTGAGTTCTATGCGTTTTGATGACTTCAATCATAATTTCAAATTTGCCAATAATCGAGTGCATGCGAACCATTCTTCGGCAGAATAACCTTCGTTATGGACTACTACGTAAACTTCTTCATCACTTCTGAAGGCTGTAATCTTCACTGTAAAAATCATCTCAATAACATCATATCTTGACTATGCTTTGAACCATTTGAATATCAAATACCTTGTTTTTTCCTTTTCCAAATCTGGGACAGCGATGATGAATCTTTTTCGAACCGTTGTCGCGAGTCTTCCTGCTTTAACAATTTCCGTGGCTGTGATCTCGGACCTTGCCCTCTTAACTGAAACCATGTATGGTGCATGTTCTATGCCTGGTCCATGCTTATAAACTGCGAAGTCGCAGCCAAACTTTATTCCAGGCGTCACAACTAATTCACTATTGCGTAAATCCTTATAGATAGCATACTTTTCATCGAACTCCTCATATAATTGCCTCGCCTTTCGAAGAAGCTTTTTGAGGCTGACCTTTTTCTTTTCGGAACCCTCACTCACAGTTATAATTCTTTTTTCAGTAAGATACAAGCCTTCCATCAAATCTAAAACTAAGGGAACATCAAATTCTGGGATTTTCGGTTTTGGAATTCCGAGCGGTTTCCCGTAGAACCCCGTTTTGTAAAGTTCCGAACCATCTGGCGGATTCCATACAACCAAGAAGTTTTCAATTAATTCTACTTCAATTTTTTTAGGCATTATATTTCTTCGCCTTTTACATCATAAAAGATAGAATGCGAGCAGCGTCAGCGGCATCTTCAGCCTTGTCAGCTGAATCCTCCAAAAGTTGAAGGACATCCCTCAAGAGAATCAGTGGTGGAAAGTCAAGTTTGGTGCTCAGAAGTTTTATTTCTAGCTCGCGATAGAGCTCATCGACAACCCGTTCAGCAACCTCGACATCCTTAGCCTTTTCCATGGCTTTAGCTGAGCCATAGCTGAGAATCATCATCGTCTCCCTGAGCCTAAGTATAGTTTCCAAAACAGCTTCTGAAAGCTTTAACAAGTCTTTCTTTATGTCCATGGGAACATTCCAGTTGTGCTCCATTATTTCAACAAGGCGGAACGCTATACCCTCAGAGAAATCCGCGATTTCACTCGTCAGGTTAGTAAATCTTAGGAAATCCTCTCTGCTAAGCAGAATAGCACCTATCTCGGCTAACTCCTGCGAAACGAGCCGCCTAGCTTTATCAACTTCGTCCTCACAGGTTCTAATCTCGTTGAAAAACTGTCTAGTTTTCTCCCTATCATTTTTTATAAAACAATCTATCATTTGAGGAACCTTTCTGGTTAATTCTAAGACCTTCCTAAGATGGTCTTGGCAAATACTCAACGCTCTTCGTTTTACACGCTGTTCAGTTTCTGCAGGAAGAACCAAACTT
>CAZADP010000126.1:0-4451 GCA_964483905.1 uncultured Candidatus Bathyarchaeia archaeon
TCGAAAGCCGTTGGCATAAACTTCTGTATGACCAAAACGTCGGATTTTCTGAAAAATCTTCTAGCAACATCTCTGAAACTGGTTTCGCAAGCAACCTTCTCTACGTACCTTGAAAAGCTCGTGTAGGGAGCCTTCACTACGACTGGTTTTCCGAAGGTTCTAAAGATTTCTACAAGCCGCTTGCGGTGCAATTCGTCTTTGTTTAGAAAGATCGTTGGAATGTGGGGGACATTGCCTTTTTTGAAGAGGGCATACAAGTGAATTTTGTTGCCGCAAATCTTGATCGATTCGGGATCGTCGACTACTCTTAGGCCAAGTTCCCAGGCAGTTTTAGACGCTACATACGCAGTATAGAGGGGGTCGGTGGTTGCCCTAATAAAGACAGAGTCATACTTGGGAACTTGGGAAAGGCTCTCCCTAAATAGAAAGTCAAATTCGTGACCCAATTTTTCTGCTGTAAACTTGAAATTCTGGAGTGCTGTGTCTTCCCTAGGATCAGTAAAATTGTATTTCTCAACAAAACATGCGATCCTAGCCAACGAAGCATTCACCTTGCTTCGAAATCAGGGAAATCTCTTCAGAAATCCACTTTAAGTCTGATGTAAGAAGTTCTTCCCTTCTCAAGGGTTCAAGCCCACACAGGTAAGCTTTTTCCTCAATGTGTTGAACGTGCAGTTTGCAAATTGGAATCTTGAACACCTTGAAAACCTTTTGCGAAATATCTCCTACGCTTCCGTCAACCCCGCATTTGCCAAAAACAGATTTAAACGAAATCATTTCGCCCCGAAGAGGTTGGACACAAACTGCGAACTTATAATTCATGCCTAAACTTTTCATAGCTCTATAAAGGGCGCTTTTGTTCTGGGCAATTTTAAACCCCTCGTAGATGAAGGGATTTACAGCGAAAACAACCACTGGAAAACCGAACTCAGAAATTATTTGTTTAACAGAGTCCGTTACTAAGTATGGTAGTGTTGGAATTCCCGCTTTTGAAGCTCTGAGTAAGAGGATAGGCGTTCTATGGGCGTCTATTATGTTTTCGCTTGATGGGATGACCAGATTTCCTAAAATTTCTGCGTGTAAAGACACGTAGTATCCTGTTTTTAGATAGCGGTAGTCGTTATTGATGTTGAGAGTAAAATCTTTTATTGATGTTTCGAGGAACGTTGATGGCTTCATTGCGGGCAAGTCTGTCGTTAGGTCGATGTTTGAGACGACCAACACGCATGTGACACCAGATGATTGAAAGCTCGGTATTGCAACAGTCATATTTAAAATTAACTGTATGTTTATATTCGAATTTCAGACGAAATTAGAATGAAAGAGGAACTGCTACGTATAAGACTCTCGAGGTTTTAGGTCCAGAACACGAGTTCTCATTGGTTGACGAAGAACTGAAAGCTTTACCAATCGTGGACAAAGTTATAAAGGACTTTCGCGGCCGCATTGTTAACTTCGTAGAACTGCCCAATTTTACTTTTGGAAAAGAACTCCAGCTACACGTCATGGAAATTAAACCCAATGCTCCTTTCACATCACCAAGAGAATTCGAGGAAAACATGCATGAAGCAGTTTTGACTATGTTAGATTTCTTGGAACGCAAGTATTATGCGTCTTTTCTCGGCACGGGCATGCACCCTTTACTAAGCCTTGAAGAGACAGGGATATGGCCCCATCGTCATCGAAGAATTTACGAGGCATACAGCAAGGTTTTCAACCTTAAACGGCACGGATGGCTTAACATCCAAAGTTTCCAACTAAACCTTCCATACTCCAAGGAAGAAAACGGCATATTACTGCATAATCTGCTTGCAAATATATGCGCTTACTTGCCCGCAATTTCCGCTTCGTCACCAATTTATGAGGGAAAGCTTGGAGAAAACGTGGATAACCGACTTCTTTTTTACATGCTCAATCAAAAAGAAGTGCCATCAGTAACCGGAGATGTCATTCCAGAATATGTTTCATCATTCGAACAATATAAAAAGGAAATTATTGGAAAATACTCGTTGGACTTGGCCAACGCCGGCGTGAAGGAGTCTCTTCTCAACAAGGATTGGGTTAACTCTCGCGGCGTCATCTTTCGGTTTGACAGGAAAGCTGTAGAAATAAGAGTGATGGACGAGCAAGAATGCATCAAATCGGATGTGGCATTAAGCTGTTTTATTCGGGCAGTGCTGCGAGGATTGATGCATGAAAAGGGTGAGCTGTTGCCCCGCGAGATTCTTATAAAGGATTTTAACTCACTTGTAACAAATGGGTTGAATGCGAAAGTTCTGAATTCCCACGGGTCAACTGCCCTCCAAGTCTGTCGACATCTCCTTCACATAGCTTTCGAAAATGCGTCAGAAGAGGAAAAAGCGTATCTTCCAATAATAAAGAAAAGAATAGAATACGGAAGTTTGTCAGAAATTTTGAGAAGAAGAGTTGTAGAGAAGGGTCAGAAAACAGATCTTAGAGAAGCTATAGTGAACGTTTACTCAAGACTTATAAAAAGCCTCGTAAACAATCAACCATATTTCTAGAAAGAATGGAGGAATGAATACGCTTACCAAGGGAGAGAGGCAAAGCAACTTTTTTGACGTATGCAGGCAATGCGAACCTAACTTGATTTGTTGCAGAAACGCAAATCCACCGATAAGTTTTGAGCGTAAAAAAATTATAGAGGAATATTTAAAAGCAGAAAAGATTCCAGTTGAAAATCCCTTCGCCCACACAACATACGTTTCTCCAAGAGTTGATGATGGAGGGTATTGCGTATTTCATGATAAAAAAACAAGAGAATGCACAATTCATCCTGTGAAACCGGAAACATGCGTAGCTGGACCAATAACCTTTGACATAAACATGAACTCTCAAAAGATTGAATGGTACATAAAAACGGAGAAAATATGCTCGCTGGCTGGAAAATTGTACAAGAATAAGGAAGCGCTCAGACAACATCTAGAATCAGCCAAAAAAGAAATACTCAGGCTTGTACGCGCGCTTGATTCCAAAGCATTAAAAAGCATATTGAAGATTGAAGAGCCTGAAACGTTCCAAATAGGTGGAGATGACATAGAAAAAGGGGGCTTAGAAAAAATAAAGTGAACCTCGTGAAACTAAACTGGCGGGCCCGAGGGGATTTGAACCCCTGTTCTCCGGCTTTCCTCCATAATGGTGCCCGGAGGCTTGCGCATCTCTATTTGATTCGGCGCCTTAATCCATACTGGGCTACGGGCCCAAGATAAATTTAGATTGTCGTTAAAGTTAATTGTTGTTGTGGTTTATGTTTCAATTATTTCTTCGTTTATCCACCAGGCTTTTTTCTTGCCTGACTTTTCGCCAGGGTAATAGTCTATCATGGATTTTCCAAGCTGTTTTCTTGATGTTTTCTGCATTCTTCTGAGCCTATTCAAAACCAGCCATCTGTTTGTTTTAAGGTATTCTGCCAGTTCGGGCGTGGTTGCGCCCTTGTAGTGGATAAGATAATCTATTATTTTGTGATCTGTTTCGTCTATGCAAAACGTGTGCGGGTTTGTTTTCCCACGCTCGTATGTGAGCAGTTCTAGGTCTGCAAGATATTTCCTTATTTCTGAAAACTCCCTTTCCATCTTGCTGATTCTTTGTTCCAACTCCAAAATTTTGTCGGGTTTAGGTGTTTTTTGAAGCTTTTCCATTATGGCATCTCGGACAAAGTTGCTTCTTTCGCCCTCCGGAACTCGCAAAATCATTTCTTTGTAGACTTCTTCTGGTATTTTCGCAGAGATTACTCTCAAATCAGCCATTCAAGCATCCTCTCGACAATCAATTATGGAACTTTTATTATTTCACGGTTTCTTTGGAGTTTTCAATTCGGAAATCTTTTAAAAGTCAGGGTCTAATTCTAAACCGAAGTTGGATTTAAGGCGGTGTGATATGCCTAGGAAAACCACAATTTCCCTGATCAAATGTGACGTAGGCTCGTTAGCAGGTCATCATATAGTTCCAAAACCACTTCTCAATGTCGCCGAGAGAAACCTTAAGAAAGCAAAAGAAGAAGGCTTGATAAACAGTTATTATGTCTTCAACGTTGGAGATGATCTCCAACTCCTTATGGTGCATGATAGAGGCGAGGCACAGCCAGACATTCACAAGCTCGCATGGAATACCTTCCAAGAAGCAGCAAACAAAGCCTTGGAAATGAAACTCTATGGAGCTGGGCAAGACCTTTTGAAAACCGCTTTTAGTGGGAATGTCCGCGGGATGGGCCCAGGCGTTGCGGAAATGGAGATAGAAGAAAGGGGTTCTGACCCAATTGTCGTTTTTGCGGCTGACAAGACCTCTGGTGGAGCTTTTAACCTTCCTCTTTTCCGCATTTTTGCTGACCCAATGAGCACAGCCGGGCTCATAATTGACCCTGCTATGGCTGGTGGCTTCAGATTCGAAGTACTAGACACAATAGAAAACAAGAGTGTTGCGCTCAAATGCCC